>JAGRCC010000608.1 GCA_020433785.1 Anaerolineae bacterium | reverse complement strand
ACGAGCCGATGCGGCGGATATCGCTGAATTCCGCTTTGAGCCGTTCTTGCGGCTCGTGGTGATCAATCACGATCAGCGGTGGCACGCCGGCTTCTTCCAAAGCTTGCACAATTTTTTCGGCGGAGGTGCCCTGGTTATCAACAAAGACCGCCCCGTCGAACCGCTTAAGATCGATGGGTTGGTCATATCGGGTCAAATCGATGCCCAGAATGCGGACCATCGCAATATTTTGTTGGTGGCTGATTTTACCCTTGTAGATAATCGTCGTTTCGATCTCGAACTGCGCACTGAGCAGGCTGTGGGCAAACGCCGACGCAATGGCATCGGGATCGGGGTAATCGTGCAGCACGATGACATGGCGCTCACCCCGGTGAGCTTCGAGCACATTCTGGAGCGTCGAGCGCGTTGTTGTACTCTTTTGATCGTCACTAGACGGTTCAGCCTCGTTATTTTCAGCCAAAGCTGGCTGGCCATTATCGTCGCGGGTTTCCAGTTCCTGGGTTGAATATTGTTTCTCTTTCATGGGACTCCTATTGCCAACTCCAAAATGCAATTTCGCCGGGGGCGAGGGTTACCGGTTGAGCGCCATCGATAGCCGCCACCGTGATTTCACTGACGCCGGCCTTTTTGATCGGCAGCACCAGCGCCTGGCTATCCGGTGACCAGAGCCGATGACTGAGCGCATATTGATCAAAAAATGGGAGAAATTGGTTCATAAACAAGCTCGAGGGTTCGATGGTGGCCACTTTGTGAGAGGTTAAGGTGGCGACATCGAGCGACCACAAATCAAGCGATAGGGTTTCGAGCGGCTTAAATAGATCGGTTTGATGAGAGGTATCAGGCCGGCCGTTGGCTTTGAACGGACCATTGTGATGCCCGTTAAGACGAGGACCGGTCTCGATGGGGGCTGATGGGTGGGGAACGTCCGCCATGGTCAAATAGGCAATGTATTGGCCGTTGGGCGACCAGAAAAAGGCCAACACGACGGCATCAACGGCCAGCCGTACGCTTTTAGCGGTCGGGTCAAGCAGATGCAGCGCCCCATAATACCGCCTGACCGAGGTTGAGGGGGTAATAAAGGCCAGTTGGTCGCGGGTGGGGCTCCAATTCAAGGCCACCGCGCCTTCATAAGGGATATCAATTCGCTCTTGAGTGGCGATCTCTTCGACCACCAACTGGCCGTTGTCGTAATCATCTATTTCGGCATAAGCCCAATACCGGCCGCTGGGCGCGATGCCCGGCGCCTGAAACAGCCCCGGCCGGGCAATATTTTCGCCAATCACGCCGCTGCGTCTGACATCGATGAGGGCCAGCCGGGCGTCGGGGTGGGTGACGCCGCTGTGCATCAAAATTTGGTCACCTTCGGGGGTCCAATCCCAAAAGAGGGGTTGGCCGGTGGCCAGCAAGGTCGACGGCTCGTCGGTAAGTGATACCAAATGCAAACCAACGCCGTGGGTTGAGTGACTGGCCAGAAAACTGATCACCTGGCTGTCCGGCGCCCAATACAGATAGAACGGCAATTGCGATTGGCTAAAGTAAAGCTTTTGAAACGGAGCCGGAAGGGATTGATCTTTGATGGCATAAATGGCCGCACTCTGACCATTGCCGCCGATAACCGATAGATGCGAGCCATCCGGCGCCCAGGTGGGAAACTGAAACGTAAGCGCCTCCTGGGTTAGCTGATGCCAGCCCTGGCCGGTGGGGTCGATCGTATTGAGTTGTCCCTGTGGGTCAATATAGGCAATGCGGTTGACGGATTCAACAGGCATAATTCATTCCTCAGGCGTATTATGCCATAGATTTTAATGACGGAAAATAAATGTTGGCGGTGGTTGTCAGGCCGGGGAGCGTTTAAAAGGAAAAAGCCGGGTGGTCAGTCCCGGCTTTTTCGAACATCAAAGGAGAGAAGAAAAAATGATACAGAGCAATTAAGGAGTTTGCTGCAAAGCTTTTAATAAGGATAAGTGCTATATAAGGAGTCCCTCTCAAATCTATCTCAGAAGGACTCCCATTAGAAATAAGTTGGCATGAGGTCTCCCATTAAATTTTATGGGTGGCGGACTCTCTCTCGAGCCCTATAACACGCCCCATCTTTTATATATTGATTTTGGCCTCGCCACTTAACTGTCTATAATGTATCACATTTTTGGCTAGAGTACACCGTCCATCGATCCAGTATTGACCCTAGTCACTTAGCCAGGCATATATCCTTGACCAAAATTTTGCTAATGGGCACCGCCTTGAACTTTCTCCAATTTTCTGTCCTCCCGAACGAAAGACCGCCAACCGTTGACAGGTCGAATTTCACCCAGTACGCCTGTTTTTCAGCGGTCTGCGGTCAGCTAGCGGCGGTCTACCGGCT
>JAGRCC010000607.1 GCA_020433785.1 Anaerolineae bacterium | reverse complement strand
GAGTTAATCGGGTTGGAGAGCGTCAAAACCCGCATCAAAGAGATCGCGGCGCTGCTGTTGATTGCCCGCTTGCGGGAAGAACAGGGCATCACTACCGAGCGGCCCACCCTGCATATGAGTTTTACCGGCAAGCCCGGCACCGGCAAAACCACCGTGGCCATTCGGATGGCGAAAATCCTGCATCATCTGGGTTATGTGCGGCGGGGACACGTGGTGGTGGCCACGCGCGATGATCTGGTGGGCCAGTACGTGGGCCACACCGCGCCCAAGACCAAAGACGTGATTAAACGGGCCATGGGTGGGGTGCTGTTTATCGATGAAGCCTACTATCTGTACCGGCCCGAAAACGAGCGCGACTACGGCCAGGAAGCCATCGAGATGCTGCTGCAAGCCATGGAGAACAACCGCGATGATATGGTGGTGATTTTAGCCGGCTACAAAGACCGCATGGACACCTTTTTCCAGGCCAACCCCGGTTTTCACTCGCGGATTGGCCATCACCTGCATTTTGCCGACTACTCGCTGGAAGAGTTGATGGCCATTGCCGAACTGATGGTCCAGCAGCAGATGTATCATTTTGACTCGCCGTCCCGCCAGGCGTTTTGGGAATATCTACAACACCGCATGCAGCAGCCCCATTTTTCCAATGCCCGCAGCGTGCGCAATGCCCTGGACCGGATCAAACTGCGCCAGGCCAACCGGCTGGTCAAGCAGGGCGGGCAGGTCACCTCGGATGAACTGACCCGCATCGATGAGGGCGATATTCGCCAGAGCCGCGTCTTTCGGGGGGGCTTGGATGAGGAACCGGCCCAGATGGCCGCCGTGGGGGTCAATCAGGTTTAAGCCGGTCCGGTCCGGCCGGCCGTCAACCTAACCGTATTTGTCGATCAATGGAGTATCGTTATGCCATTCAAAAAAACTATCTTATTAGGGGTCTGCGGCGACAGCGCCGCCGGCAAGACCACCCTATCGACCGGTATTGCTCGCATCTTGGGAGAGGATCGGGTCACGGTCATTTGCAGCGACGATTATCATCGTTATAATCGGAAAACCCGGGCCGAAATGGGCATCAGCGCCCTTGACCCGGCCTGTAACTATATCGATATTATGGAGCATCACTTCGACCTGCTGCGCCGGGGCCACCCCATTCTCAAGCCCATTTACAACCACTCCACCGGCGATTTTGATCCGCCGGAGTATATCGAGCCCAAAGAATTTGTGATCATCGAAGGGCTGCTGCCGTATCACACCAAGGCGCTGCGCAATAACTTCGATGTCAAGGTTTATTTGGAGCCGGAAGAGGCGCTGCGGGTGTTGTGGAAGATCAAACGCGACACCACCAAGCGCGGCTATACCGAGGCGCAGGTGCGGACCTCGTTGGCCAAGCGGGTTAGCGATTCGAGTGAATTTATCCAGCCGCAGCAAAGTTTCGCCGATACGGTGGTCACGTTTTATCGCCCGGCCGATCTGGCCCAGGAAACCGGCTCCCATTTGAACGCCCGCTTAACCCTGCGCCCCACCCTGCCCTACCCGGATTTGAGCGACGTGCTGAAAGAAGTGAGCAACGGCCAGGAGTTGGTGACCTCGACCATTAGCCGGGTGGGTGGCCGGCTGACCGAAATTTTGGACATCAGCGGCCGCATCAACCGCGACCAGGCGGTGCGCATCGAGGATGTGGTCTGGAACCACCTGCCCAATTTAGAACATCTGCGGCCGGAAGAGATGGGCAAATATTCGGACGGCAATGAAGCCAGCCAATCGAACCCGCTGGCTTTGACCCAACTGTTTATCACCTATCACCTGCTGGTGGCCCTGATCGAGTTAGAAAAAGACAAGGCCGAACGCCGCCGGCGCGTGTTTGGCTAAGAGACGGTTCCGAAAATCCAACCGACTAAGATTGGTTCAGTCTGTAAAGCTGAAACCGCGCCGAAAAGTCTCATATTAGCCCCATCTTTGGTCATTTTTAGACTGAACCAATCTTTAACCGCTTCTAACGAAAGGAGACCACTGTGACCGCCATCAAAATAGCGCCCTCGATTCTCTCCGCCGATTTTGCCCGCCTGGGCGACCAGGTTAAAGCCGCCGAAGCGGCCGGGGTCGATTACATCCACGTGGATGTAATGGACGGTCACTTTGTGCCGAATATTACCATCGGGCCGCTGGTGGTTAAGGCCCTGCGGCCCATCACCCGCCTGCCGCTCGATGTCCATTTGATGATTGAGCAGCCGGAGCGCTATCTGGCCGATTTTGCCGCAGCCGGGGCCGATATCCTGACCGTACACGTAGAAACCTGCCCCCACCTGCACCGGACCATCCAGCAGATTAAAGAGCTAGGCGTGCGGGCCGGCGTGACTCTCAACCCGGCCACCCCGCTGCACACCCTGGAGGAAATTTTGCCGGAGGTTGATTTGGTGCTGATTATGTCGGTCAACCC
>JAGRCC010000606.1 GCA_020433785.1 Anaerolineae bacterium | reverse complement strand
CGGCGTAGCTGGTTTCATAAATGGTCACTTGAGTATAACGGGGGATCAGGGGTTGGTCGTCTGTAGCCATTTTGCGGGCCACCGGCCAGCCGAGGAGGTCGGTGGGCGTTGGTTGATTAATCGGCTCGGTGAAGATGGGCGTGTCGCGAATGATCCAGCCGAAGGGTTTGTCGGGTTGGGTGGTAAACTCCGTGCCGTGAAAAGTTGAGGCGGTGTAGTAAGTGATAACATTGGCCGGGACGTATTCATCTTTATTGATTTTAAACCAGGAGCCGTTGCGGAAAGTTATCGGCTCCTTTTGTTCCAAACTAACGAACATAAAGCCCGGTTCGATCGTTCGGGTGGGGGGCAGGCCGTGCTCCAAATCGAGCGGGTGCCGGTAAACACTGACCGGCACATCGGTAATGATCCGGGCGTAGGTGATGTCATCGACAAAACTGAAATCTGTCGTTAAAGGTCGGGTGGTCGTGACGGCCGAAGTTGGAGCCGTGGGGGGAACCGACAGCACGGTAGACTCCTCAGGCGGAGCTTGAGCCAGAGCCAATCCGGTTAGGGTACTCAGACTCAAGGCCAGGCCAAAGGCAATAGCAAATACAGTTGAAAACCAAGATCGATGTACTGGAACAAATCGCGGCATACGACACACCCCCTGAGGAATTATTTTGTTTTATATGGTCATTATACTATTGTACGCAAATAAAAATGAGTCCTTCGTTAATTTTTTGGAAATTTCAAGGTTGTTAAAGACTTTTATTCCACGGTCAACGCATGCCGCTTCAGATCTTCTAATGAAACAAACTCTAGCGCGGCGATGTGCGTCGCTTCCAGATCAACCGGGGGCGCGACGCCCGCCTCCAGCGCTTCGGCCCAGCGAGCAACACACAAGCACCACTTATCGCCCGGCTGCAAACCGGGAAAAAGAAACTGGGGTCTAGGCGTGCTGAGATCGTTGCCCACTGCTTGCGAAAACAACAGAAACTCTTCGGTCACTTGAACACAGACGATATGCACCCCGACATCATCGGCGCCGGTATTGCAGCAGCCATCTCGATAAAATCCGGTCAGCGGTGAATGGGAGCAATCCTTTAACTCACTACCGAGAACATTCTTGGGGCGGTTCATTCTGATCTCCTCTTTAGAAATGCAATGAAAGAATTAATAATGAAAAAATGAAGAATGAGCGGTAAAGTTCATCCTTTCTGCTAACCCTTATAACCCTTCGTAGGAAATGGAGTATACCATAATCAACTATATCACGCTATGAGATATTACACCGCCATACCCATTTATCGCCCGTTGGCATGATCGTCATAAATCTATACAATATGGCCACATATCAAACATCATCTGCCCGACTGTGACTATTCGGCCGCAGACCGCTCAAGCTGAACTTGTCTTTTCTTAGCCTTAGCCTCAGCCTTAGCCTACTAAGAAAGTCCTCTATCTGCTGAATTCCAAAGGTGACAGTCACTTATGGTCGAAGTGACTGTCACCTGGTTTTTACTAAAATTTTTACAACCAACGGAGGTTCTCATGCAAAACAAAGCGAGATTAGTCATCATTGGGGCCGGCATTGTGGGAGTGAGCGCTGCCTACCATCTGGCTCAAAAAGGCTGGCGCGATATCGTGGTGCTGGATCAAAACCAACTTTACGAAACCGGCGGCTCGACCTCTCACGCGCCGGGGCTGGTCTTCCAAACCAACTCCTCCCGCATGATGGTCGAATTTGCCAAGTACACCGTCCAACTGCTCAGCGATCTCGACTCGCCGGATAAGCGGGTGTGGTATCCTGTCGGCGGTATCGAAGTGGCGACCACCCCGGAGCGTGTGGCCGAGCTGCATCGCCGGCGCGGTTGGGCGACGGCCTATGGCCTGGAAACCCATATTCTCACCCCGGCTGAGGTCAAAGAGTTGATCCCAATCCTCGACGCGGACAAAATTCTCGCCGGTTACTACGTTCCCTCCGATGGCGACACCAAAGCCGTCCACGGCGTCGAGAAGATGGCGGCCCTGGCCTCCGCCGATGGCGCGGTTACTTTTTATGGCGACGTCCCCGTCAAAGACATCGAGTTTGAAACCGTCAACGGCCACGTAACGGCGGTGATCACACCTAATGGCAAAATCGAAACCGAGCAGGTGCTGCTTTGTACCAACATTTGGGCGCCGCTGCTGGGCGACAAAGTCGGTGTGCCGATTCCCCTGCTGGCCTGCGAGCACCAATACGCGGTCACCACGCCGCTGCCGGAACTGGCCGGGGCGAAGGAGATGTTGGAACATCCCATCTTGCGCCACCA
>JAGRCC010000605.1 GCA_020433785.1 Anaerolineae bacterium | reverse complement strand
GGCTCGCCGCGCAGGTTGTAGGAGGTGTTGAGCAGTACGGGCACGCCGGTGGCCTGGTCAAACTTCTTGATGAGGTTGTAGTAGCCCGAATTCCACTCCTCGCGGACGCTCTGTAAGCGGCCGGTGCCATTGTGACAGACCGCCTGAATTTTATCCCACTTATCCTGCGGAATATCGGAAACCATCAGCATATAGCGCGGTGGGTATTGTTTATCAAGGTTGGGCGTGGAGAAATATTCCTGCGCCCGATCTTCCATTACCACCGGGGCGAAGGGGCGGAACGGCTCGCGGAATTTGATTTTAGTGTTAACAATCTCCTTCATCTCTTCACGGCGCGGGTCGGCGATAATTGATCGGTGGCCCAGCGCGCGCGGCCCCCACTCAAACCGGCCTCGATACCAGCCGATAACCTTATTTTGCAACAGCGTATCGACCGCCTGATCGAGCAATTTACCGTCGTCATCAAATTCTTCATAGGCAAAGCCGCTGGTTTTGATGGCCTCGACCATCGCGCCCTCGGAGAATTCGGCGCCCCAGTAGGCGTGTTCCATCGTAAACTGACGCGGCTGGCCGAAGATGACGTGGTAAGCATAGAGCGCCGCCCCTAACGCGCCGCCGGCGTCACCGGCAGCCGGTTGGATGAAGACGTTCTCAAACGGCCCCTCGCGCATGACTCGTCCGTTAGCTACACTGTTTAAAGCGACACCACCGGCCATCACCAGATTTTTCGAGCCGCCGCTCTGCCGGTGGGCGTAGCCGGCCATTTTCAGAATGATCTCTTCGGTCACTCGCTGGATGCTGGCGGCAATATCGGCATACTTTTGATTTTGCGCGGCGGTAGCATCGTCCCAATCTGGGTGATCTTTGGTCGGGTGGGTTGTCTCCGTAAAGAATTCAGCTTCCGGGGGGCGGGATGGGCCAAACAGATCGACGAATTTTTGATTGAACGTCCGGCTGGTCGAGTAGTGGAAGCTAAAGTAATCCATGTTGAGGGTCAAGCCGCCGTCGTTATCAACATTGACCACTTTATAAATATCATCCATATAGTTGGGCTGGCCGTAGGGGGCCATCCCCATTACCTTGTACTCGCCATTGTTGACTCGAAAGCCTAAAAAGGCGGTAAAGGCCGAGTAGAGCAGCCCGAGCGAATGGGGAAAACGCAGCTCGCGGCCCAAAGTGATACTATTGGTGCCGCTGCCGTTCCAGGTAGCGGTTGCCTGGCCGATAGCCGCGGTTGTCCACTCGCCCACGCCGTCGATGGTCAGCACAGCCGCATCCTGGTAGGGGGAGCAGAACATGGCGCTGGCTGCGTGGGAGAGGTGGTGCTCAATAAACAGGATTTTGTTGGTCGGCACCCCAATCCGTGTTTGCAGTTGGCCTTTGATCCACAACTTTTCGTTAAACCAGGCGACCATCGACTCACGAAAAGTGCCCCACGATTTGGGAAACGTGTAGAGCGCGGTTTGCATAATCCGCTCAAATTTAACCAATGGTTTTTCGTAAAAAACCACGTAATCCAGGTCGGCGGCGCTGATGTTGGCTTGTTTCATACAGAAGTCAATGGCGTGAGTAGGAAAGTTATGATCGTGTTTTTTGCGGGTAAAGCGCTCTTCTTCGGCCGCCGCCGCTAACCGGCCATCAACCAGAAGGGCTGCGGCCGCGTCGTGATAATAACAAGAGATACCTAAGATATTCATCAAAACTGCCTCAGCGCTTCTTCCAACTGCTGGTCACCCGTTGTTCGGGGGCGCCATAGTTCGGCGGGAAGCTCCTTTATGTTTAAGGGATCACTTAACAACCGTACCCCAATGGCAAACGGCACAAAAAACGTAAAATAGAAAAGAGTGAGCACAATTCGGGCCAAAAAGTTGCCGATCATCTCGCCAAATCGTTTCCACCCGGCCCACAGTTTTTTCCATGTCATAGTCGTTGTCTCTTAGAATAACGTATAAATAAACGGCGCGATTCCGGAGGTGTTGGCGAATACCAGCAGCAGCCCGAACAGCAGTAAAACCGTGATCATGGGAATCATCCACCACAATTTGCGCTGCCACAGAAATACCATCACCTCACCCAAAACCCCGGTGTTGGTCGCCATACCCTTAAAGAAGTTTTTCACAATATCCTCCTGAACAATAGCCCATAGGACTGACTTACCCTATGAGGTTAAACATTCCAAGCGCACATTTTAGCATGACCGGCTAACAGGAGCAACAACATTACCGCGCGATCAACAAGGTTTCGATCCGGATGCAAATAAAAAGAGCCTTTCTCTTAACTCTCAGGCTCTTTTAGCAGTTATAAAAATGTCTTTCTTACGCCGGTTATTCTTCGTCCGGAAATTCCTGGGCCGGCATATCCAGCTTAACCAACTCGCCGTGATAATTGACTACGATTTTGAAGCCCATCATGCCTAACATCATCCGAGCATCGTCAGGCATACCCTGATTCATCAATTCATCCATGCGATTAATCGAAGAGTCAACCATAGCTTTGGTGAACAAATCGTCTTTACCAATAAAATTCATGACGCCTTCAGAGACCATGTCTTTGTTGGCCGAGATTTGTTCGGTTAGCCAGTGAACAACTTGACGGTCGATCTCCTCAGCGGCCACATGGCGTCGAAAGTCGCCATCTAAAATGACATAATATGGCTCCTGGCCGATAAAGGTGGTTTCCACAGGGTTGCCATCCTCATCATAGACCAGGTTGGTAAAAAGCGCCTTTTTAGGCATAGATTGTGTCATGACTATTTTTCCTGTCCAATGATCAGCGTAGTCTCAATATTATATCATAAATTGGGTGGACCGACTAAGTCAGGTCGAAGGCGCGCTGCGCTTTTTCCGCCGGGTCGATTTTCGTCGGGTTCGACCGCCGGACCCAAGTTTTTCGGTAAAGCGGCAGCCGGCCGCATAGCGCGAACAGCCCAAAAAGGGGCCATACTTGCCCTGCTTGGCCACTAACGTCCCTTCTTTGCACTCTGGGCAGACCTGGCCCACTTTTTCAGAGGTCGGCATGGCTTTTGAGCGACCGGCGGCGCGTTTGGTTTTGGCCGACTTAGGCGGCCGGGCGGCGGGTTGGCGTTCGGCTGCGGCACCGGCCAACGCTTGATCGACTACTTGTTTGAATGGGCCATAGAATTCGCGCATTACGGTCAGGCGGTTGGCCTGGCCATTGGCAATCCGGTCCAGATTTTCCTCCATCTGAGCGGTGAAACCCACATCGATGACCATTTGCACGTGCCGTTCCAACAGTTCGCAGACCTGGAAGCCCAGCGGCGTCGGGTACAGTCGTTTTTTCTCCACCCCAACATAGCGGCGGTCTTTCAGTGTCTCGACGATAGTTGCGTACGTACTGGGCCGGCCCAGCCCCAACTTTTTCAGGGCGCCGATTAGTTGGGCCTCGGTATAGCGTTTGGGGGGCTGGGTGAAGTGCTGCTTGGGCAGCAGTTGGTGTAGGGTTAAGCGATCGCCTTTAGCCAGATCGGGCATCGACTCGTTTTCGATGATCCCCTCTTCGCTTTGATTTTCTGAAGCCGCACCGCCTTTGACTTTCTTCTGGCGCGACTCCTCGGCATCGGCATCGACGCC
>JAGRCC010000604.1 GCA_020433785.1 Anaerolineae bacterium | reverse complement strand
CCGATATCTTTGGGGTCAATCGGCAGGTACGGAATCTCCCATAACGCGCCCGGCTTAGGGTCTTGAGCGGCCATCCCTTTATTGATGGCGTCCTGATGTGAGCCGGAGAAAGCGGTGAAAACCAGCTCGCCGCCGTAGGGCTGGCGCGGTGGCACTTGCAAACGCGTGCAGCGTTCGTAGACTTCGCGCACGTGGTTGATGTTGCTGAAATCTAGGGTCGGATCGACGCCCTGGGTGTACATATTCAAGGCCAGCGTCACGATATCGACATTGCCGGTGCGCTCGCCGTTGCCGAACAGCGTCCCTTCGACCCGATCGGCGCCGGCCAGTAGCCCCAACTCCGTCGCGGCGACGCCGGTGCCGCGATCATTGTGGGTGTGCAGGCTGACGATGATCGACTCACGGTCACGCAGGTGGGTGCAGAACCACTCGATCTGGTCGGCATGGACGTTGGGGGTCGCCAGCTCGACGGTGGCCGGCAGGTTGAGGATCATCCGCTGGTCGGGCGTCGGCTGCCAGACATCGACCACCGCCTCGCAGATTTGCAGGGCAAACTCTAACTCGGTGGCGGAGAAACTTTCCGGCGAGTATTGGTACATCACCTGCGTGCCGGTCAGCAAGGGGGTCAACTCCTTCACTAACTGCGTTCCGCGCACGGCAATGCCGATAATCTCCGGCTCCGACAGCCCAAACACGATCCGCCGCTGCGCGGGCGAGGTGGAGTTGTACATATGCACGATGGCTTTTTTCGCCCCCTCAAGCGACTCGAACGTGCGGTAGATCAACTCCTCGCGCGCCTGGACCAGCACCTGGAGGGTCACATCATCCGGCACTAAATTCTCGTCGATCAGCCGCCGTAGAAAATCGTATTCGATTTGCGAGGCCGCCGGAAAACCAACCTCGATCTCCTTGAAGCCGGTATCGACCAGGAGTTGGAACATCTCCAGCTTTTCGGTTACGCTCATCGGAATGGCCAGCGCCTGATTGCCGTCGCGCAGATCGACGCTGCACCAGATGGGGGCCTGATCAATCGTGCGCGAGGGCCACTGCCGGTGGGGTAGATCAATTTGAGGGAAGGGGCGGTATTTAGTGATGTGACCTTTTTGCATGCCGCCCGGCCCACGGTCTAAAATCGACTGAATTTGACTGGGCCGTGTTTCGACCGCCGGGTGATCGACTCCGTTAGTGGCGGTTTGGGCTGAGATCATAACATTTCTCCTTAAATGATGTAGAATTTTAGGGACTATGTTCGGATGACCGGCAATTTGACTTTACTTTAGATGAAGGGCCAGTCATCTATCTACGGCATAGATCCGTTTAGGCATAAAAAAAGCCTCCGCTTGGGAGGCTTTATGAACCAATGTTGTAGGCGCGACCGGTTATCGTCACCTTCCCAAGCAGAAATGGCTCCTCACCCGGAGGAGTTCGCTGCTAAGAAGGAGGCCGTTTAAGGTTGTCGCTAAGATTTTTGTAACCATTGCCTGTGCCTGCACGATAACTTCAACAACTATAACATAAAATGGATGGCTTGGCAACCCTGTATTTAAGCTTTTAGTATCGACCTGATTGAAGCTGCCACATTTGGTAGCGTTCGGCGGCGATTTTGGCCCAGTGAGACCAGGGGCCGGGAATGTTGAGCTGCACGTTCAGCCACGGCTGCGCTCCCAAAGACATAAACACGCCATGCGATCCCGAGTCGAACACATAGAACGATTTCAGGCCATCGGCAGATTTGGGAACGGCGTCGCCGTGGCCCAGATCCGCCGCGATATTGGCCGCCGCCCCCCGGCCCATCTCGGCGCTGACCGTGCCGGGGACTAACACCCCAATGGGTAACGTGGTCCGAACCGGTGATTTGACCTGCACCGCTACGCCGGCAGCGAAAATATCCGGGTAGGCCAGGCTGCGATAGAACTCATCGACCGGGATGTGGCCTCGCTCATCGGCCAGGTTGGGCACGTCGCGGACGGGTTTGATGCCGCGATAGGGCGGCACGATCATGGTGAAACGCGAGCTTAACCGCCGTTGCCCGGCCAGAACCACCGCATCCGGCTCGATGTGGTCGATTTGCGCCTCGGTTATTGACAGGATCGACCGCTTGGCAAAGGCCTCTTCAATAATATGGCGCGAGTTGCCCAGGCCGCCATGTCCGAAGTGGCCCAGGAATGGTTCCGGCGTCACAAAGGTGATCGAGGCCCGATCTCGCAGGTTGTCTCGACGTAGGGCCATGTCCAAGTTGAGAGCCAACTCATAGGCCACCCCAAATAAGCCGGTGTTGAGCGTCGCCCCGATCACAATCGGGCCAGGATCGATCAAAAACGCCGTCCAGGCGGCCTGGGCGTCTAAAGCGGCCTGCGCTGATAGAATCGATACGGTATAGCCGTTTGGCGGCGGCCCCAGGCCGGGCACGGCGTCCCAGTCCCAAGCGCCGCCGGCGGCTATCATCAATTTATCGTAGTTGAGCGATTGGCCCGTACTCAGCGCGACCGTTTTATCGAGGGGGTTGATGGTGTTTACCCAAGCGTTGACAAATTCAAGGCCGGCTTCCGCCAGCACCGGTTGGATCGGAAAAGAGATATCATCCAACTGGCGTTGGTATTGAACCACCCAAATTAGGGAAGGGTAGAAGATAAAATATTTGCTGCCGGAAATGACCGTTACCGTATCACTCTCCGGTAAGCGGCGGCGCAGTTCCAACGCTCCGCTTAACCCGGCATAACCGGCCCCCACAACCACGACTTTGCTCATGGAAATTTAGCTCCTTAGGCTCTACTCAAACGTTTCAAAAGGAAGCCCAACATAATTTTCCGCGATGGTCGTCCGGCCGGCCTCGGAGCCGGTTAAGTAATCCAGTTCGGCCACCTGCAACCGATAATCGAACGGGTCGTCGTTGAATTTGTGCAGCATCGAGGTGAACCACCACGAGAAGCGAATCGCTTTCCAGACGCGCCGCAAGCATGCGTCTGAATAACGGTCGAGTAAATCGGTACGCTTTTCATTATAATAGGCGATAATGGCCCGTGACAGATAAAAAACATCGGACGCGGCCAGGTTTAAGCCTTTAGCGCCGGTCGGCGGGACGATGTGAGCCGCGTCGCCGGCCAGAAAGAGGTTACCAAACCGCATAGGTTCGACCACAAAACTGCGCAGCGGGGCGATGCTCATCTCCAGACGCGGTCCGGTGACGAGCTTTTCAGCCGCGTCCGGCGGTAGACGGCGGCGAAGTTCGTCCCAGAAAG
>JAGRCC010000603.1 GCA_020433785.1 Anaerolineae bacterium | reverse complement strand
GCGTTGGTGTTGGCCGGGTTGCCGACAACCAGCACTTGCAAATCGCTGGCGGCCTTGGTTAAGGCATTACCTTGGGTCGTAAAGATGGGGCCGTTTTCTCGAATGAGATCGCCGCGTTCCATGCCTTTACCGCGCGGCTTGGCGCCCACCAGCAGCGCCCAGTTAACGCCATCAAAGGCGACGTTGGCATCATCGGTAATGACGATGTTATCCAACAGGGGAAAGGCGCAGTCATTTAATTCCATTACCACGCCCTCAACGGCTTTAAGCGCCGGCGGAATTTCCAACAAATGTAAGGCTACTCGCGTATCAGGACCAAAGGCTTCACCAGAGGCCAGACGAAAGAGTAGGGCATAACCAATTTGTCCAGCGGCGCCGGTGACTGCAACTTTTACTAAGTTACTCATACTGTTTATCCTCCCTCAAAGGTTTATAGAGTCTATTAAATTATTATGGCGCGTTAGATTATCGTCTAAAGGCCAAAATTTTCATCGACATGTATGTTACTCCCAAGTCGGTTTTTTTAAAAATTAGCGGGGAGTGTATGAAATAACGGCCCTCGACTATTCATTTTTGCGCCGCCGTCCAAAAAAGGGCGGGCAGTTGCCACAGCGATGGGTGGGCTTGAAAGTTGGCAAAGGCCTTAAAGAATTTACAACCGTGCCTAAATGTCACTACGAAAGGGTCAGGCCAGGTCGTGAAACGGCCGCGGATCACCGTTTTCTGAGGACGGGGGAGCATTAACACATTATTCACCATGCCGACACCGGATTGGATATTGTCCGGCAAATTGCCCGGAAAGCTGCCCCACGGTGAGACCATTAGAAAATAAGCAAAACCGGGGGCCTGGTTGATGACCACCATCCCATAGCGAAGGTTGGCCACCGCTCGATCGAGTGCGGCCGCAACAGCGGGATCTTTGAGCGACTGGGGATGAACGACAATCGCAGCGATCAAAGTCCCCCACAACGAATCGTTGACAAAGGCTACAGCGCGATCGAGGTAATCGGCCGGATTGTCCGCGGCCAGGGCCGTTTCCGCCATTAGGCTGCAAAAAGGCTCTTGTTGAAAGCAGATGTCGGCCGCATTATCCGGATCGACATCGGGGATCACGGTCCAAGGCAAGTGATCGGCGATGGTCGCCCCATATTGCTTGGCTTCAGGGTGGGCCGTGAGAAATTGGTGATATATGGCTGTCGCACCCGGATAGTAGGCCCGCCGTGGATCCACCTGCGACAAAACCCGCCCAATCGCCTGGTTAAGTGGCTCTCTTTTAGCCCAAGCTTTGGCTTGAATAATGACCCTTGGCGTTAGGCAGGCGAAGGCGCTGTTATAGACCAGCCACGATGCCAACTTCCTGGCCTGGATGTCGATATCGTGATCGCTCCAGGGACCCGGCACGACGATGACCGGCGAGATATTGCCCAATTCGGCGGTCACCGGTTTTTCGAGGCGAGGTCGCCGGGCGGCTTGAGGCGGCTCACGCTCATGATCGGAGCCAAAGACAATCGCCTCATAGGTGTGGCGTGAGCCGGTCATGTGAATCTCATCGACGCCAGGATGCCGGCAAAGGTATTGCCCCACCTCAGCATCGCCGTAGACGACTTGCAGAAACCCGCGTCGAATGAGCGCCTGAAACCCCTGCTCGATCAGCGGGCCGAGGTAGTCATTGACCGGATTCGGCTTGAGCACAACCACTTTGCCTTCAACAAACAGCTTGTAAAGAAAGTCGCCGGGAACGAGGGCGGCGTTATTGCCCGCCCCTAAGACCAACACCACCTTGCCAGAAGCAGCTTGATCGTGATAAAAAGCAGCCTGATCGCGGGTAACGTCCGCCGGCTCGCCCCCCGATTCAAGCCAAACCTCCGCTTTAACGCCCGGCAGCATCATCTGATCGATCATGCTTTGGGGGAAAACACGGACCGTCACCTGCCCGTTCGGTCGAGTCGTGATCGGCCCTGGGATACAAGGGTTTCCGTCGCGCTCAATCTCGACTAAGGCTTGCCATAACAATCGTAACTGACGGTATATAGTCGCCAGGGCCAGCCACTCTTCGCCTTCGCCAAAGGAGTTGACCGGCAAGCCTTTGGCCCTGAGGCTGGTCGCCACCCAATCATCGGCGACGGTCTGGATATCGCGCCGAATCTCAGCGAGGATGGCCATCCGCTCCCTCACGGGTAAAGCCGCCCACCTATCCTTGTGAGTCTGAACAATTCCGACCGCCTCATCTAACCGGGCTTGAGAGGCAGCGACAGGGTTCGGCATGGCTGCGACTAAGCCTACTGCCACAGCCGTTGGATACTAACAATGTGAGCCAGATAGACAACGGGAACGACAAACACGCCCAGCCAGATGAACGGAAAATAAGCTACGGCAATATTGGGCTGGTCAAAAGCAAACTGCTGCAACGGCGTAGGGGCAGCTAAGAGGGCGTTGATGACGATGTTAAGTAGAAAGGCCAGGCTGATAAAGTTCCAAACCAAGGCCAACTTAGGCGAGGCAATTTTACGGGTAAAACAGACATAAGCGACCAAAGGGGCGGTAATTCCCACCAAGATATCAAAGTTCCGCCCCTCGAACGTCATCAGTTTCGGAATCGCGCCGTAGGTGAACAACCACAATAACACAATCTCGACCGGAAATCTGATGGTGTGAAGATAAGTTAGCCCTTCCAGCGAGAGGGAGCGGGTAAATGGTTTTATTTTTGCCAGCAAAAAGGGAGAGGCAATAAAGATAGCCAGCACCGGCAGAATACCAAACACAGCCAGGCGAGGTGGCACACTATCAAATTTAAGGTAAAAGCCGGAGTAAGCCAGCAGGCCTTGAACCACTAACCAAACCACCACCCCGGCAATTAGAATAGAAACATTGCGCCGAACTCGGGCATCACCGAACTTTTGCGCGGCTTGAAATAGAATAAAAATAAACCAGAAAAAAGTGACTAAGGTGATCAAGATGAAGGTCAGATTTACATAAGAAGGTAATCCGGCAACCATTTAAGCGCAATCAACTTTCCAATCAACTTTCAAGGAATGATCATATTGTCTATCAACCGCACACCGTCGATAAATACCGCCATCGACACCAAAGCCCGGTCATCGACCGTTTCTAGTTCGACCAGGGTTTCGGGATGAGCGATGCTGACATAATCTTCTTTAGCCAGACTAGCTCCACCAATCACGTCGAGCATCATCCGTCGGAGCTTATGGGCGTCCCGTTCGCCTTGCTCATAGGCGGCCTTGGCTTGGCTCAGCGCGCGATGCAAACAGGTCGCCTGCTGCCGCGCCTCCGGCGACAACTTTACGTTGCGAGAACTCAGGGCCAGGCCATCGGCTTCCCGCTGCGTGGGGCCGACCACAATTTTGGTGTTGAAATTCAAATCCTCGACCATCCGTTTGATCACAATCACTTGTTGGGCGTCTTTCTGGCCGAAGTAAGCCCGATGCGGCTGAAAGACGTTGAATAGTTTGCTGACGACAGTGGTTACTCCACGAAAGTGACCGGGGCGGGCAGCGCCTTCCAACATGCGGGTGATTTGTTCCACCTCCACATAGGTTTGGAAGAGCGGCGGGTAAACAATTTCTGATGTCGGCGTCCAAACCAAATCAACCCCTTCGATTTCCAGCAGTTCTAAATCCCGTTCCAGATCACGAGGGTAACCGTCCAAATCTTTGGCGTCATTAAATTGGGTGGGGTTAACAAAAATGCTGACACCGACGCGCTCATTCTCGGCCCTGGCCCGCTTCACCAGGCTCAAATGGCCTTGGTGTAGGTAGCCCATGGTCGGCACCAGCCCCCAGCTTAGGGAGGCGTCTCGCCAGCGTTCGGCGCGAATTTCTTCAATGTGAGTCAATACTTTCATCGTCTTATTCCTTTAAAGCTATAGATTAGCACAAACTAAAAAGGAGTCCAAAGTGGCCTTTGGACTCCTTAAGTCGATCAATTTAGACGTTGGCTAGTTCAGCCTGTAAGCCTTCGAGGCTTAAGCTCAACAGGCCGGCCTCTTTGGATTTTATGGCCCACAATAAAAACTTATTGATGGGTGTAGGAATCCCCAGGCTTTGGCCAAAGCGAACCACTGCTCCGCAAATCGCTTCGATCTCGGTCGGTGCGGAGCGGCTCATATCTTGCAGCATCGATGATCGATTGCTGGCCGTGGCCTGGCTGACCTCGGCGGTTTTGAGCGTGACATCGGTGAATGGGAGTTGGATGCCCCGCGCTTGGGCGACCTGCGCTACTTCGCTGGCCGCGGCCGACATCAGACGCAGCAATTTCTCATCTTGGGCCAGGGTGCCATTCGGAACCTCCAGCAGGGCCGTCAGCGGATTAATGCCGGCGTTGATGGCTAACTTGCCCCAAATGACGCTGTCGGCATTGTCGATGACCTCGGTGGTCAATCCGGCTTGGTTAAACAAGTGGGCGACATCGGCAACCCGCTGCTCCAGACCTGGCGACTGGGCCAAAAAGGTGATGCCCTCGCCGGCGTGGCGTAGTTGGCCGGGTTCCAAGATGGTGGCCCCCTGCGCGGTCACCCCCTGAACCGCTCGATGCGGGCCGACGGCTTCGGCGACTTTCTCCAAATTGCCCAGCCCATTCTGCAGGGTGATGGCGATGCCCTTCCGGCGCAGCACCTGAGCCGCCTGATTGGCCGCCCGGGTGGTTTGGTGACTCTTCACCAAAATCAGGGCCACATCGGCTGGCGGGACCTGAGTTAGATCGTTCGTTACCTTCAATTGGACGGTCGACTCGCGCCCATCGGGCCGAATAACGGTTAAGCCCTGCTGCAAGGCCGCAATTTGCTCCGGCCAATGACCAAACAGGGTCACATTAGCCACCCGGCTTAGACGACTGCCAAAGAGAGACCCCATCGCTCCCACTCCAAAAACCGCAATGTTTAACGACGATTTTTTAGCCATTGTCCGGTTACTCACCACCTGTTAGTTGTAGTTCTTTGCTGACGTGGCCATTAAGCTGGCGCAGCTCGGCTTCGGAAATGGTGAAACTATGGGCGGCGGTCGGAAAGGCCCGACTCTCGACCTCCTCCCGATAGGTGCGGAAGGCGTCGATAATCGGCTGGCGCAGTTCAGCATAGCGCTTGACGAATTTGGGCGTAAACCGATCGAACAAGCCCAGGACATCGTGGAAAACCAGCACCTGACCGTCGCACCCTACGCCGGCCCCAATCCCGATGGTGGGGATCGCTAGCTTCTTGCTCACTGCTTCGGCGATGGGCGCGGGAATGGCTTCTAACACAATCGCGAAACAACCCGCCTCTTCCAATGCCAGCGCGTCATCAATCAAACGCTTGGCTGCTTCGGCGGTTTTGGCTTGAACTTTGAAACCGCCCAACTTGGTGGCGGTTTGCGGCGTCAAACCCAAGTGCCCCATCACCGGAATACCGGCATTGACGATGGCGCGCACGGTGTCAACCACTTCGCGACCACCTTCCAGCTTAATGGCGTCCATGCGGCCCTCTTTCATAAAGCGGCCGGCATTACGAACCGCCTCGCTGCGATCGACTTGGTAGGACATAAACGGCATATCGCCCACCAAAAACGCTCGCTCGGCCCCTCGCGCCACTGCCTTGCAGTGATGCAGCATTTCATCCATCGTAACCGAAACGGTATCCGGGTGACCCAGGACCGTCATGGCCAACGAGTCGCCGACCAAAATCAGGTCGATACCGGCCTCGTCAACCAACTTAGCCCCCGGATAATCGTAGGCGGTTAACATGGTGATAGGTTTTTGTTCAACTTTTTTTTGTTGAAGATCTAAAATTGATACTTTTTTGGACATCTCTGCTCTCC
>JAGRCC010000602.1 GCA_020433785.1 Anaerolineae bacterium | reverse complement strand
GAGGTTTTTGGCTATGCCTGGCAATCTGACGTACAATTAACGGTGCGTTTGAATAACTTCATCACCCAACCGGAAGCCCTATACCTGTGGCGGGCGCCAGATGAGATCATTTTTGATCGCAGCGCCGACTTCAAAGCCCTGTACCGTCCACATAACCTGGAAGAAACTATCGAAGAAGCATTCTATGAAAGAAGTGGTCGCCCGCTGTTGGGGGTGACGCGCCTGGTTGATGCCGGTACAGCAAATAATCCACCGCAATGACTGAACTATCAGAATTTGCCGATTCCTCAGAACTCTGGCCCGATCTCAGCGGATACTGGTCTGTTCTGGGTGTAGAAGTTGAAGCCTTTGAGCAAAAACTGCTAGCAGCAGGGCTTACGCCGGGGGGCCTTCTTCCCTACCATGAAGACGAACTCCCTCACCGGGACGGTCTGCTCCTGGCCGGCGCTTTATCAAACGCCGACGATCCCGTCGCGCTGATCCAGGCCTTAACGCGCCGCCTGAAACCATCGGCCACGTTGGCAATTGTGGATTGGCAAGCGGATGGACCGCCTACTTACGGCCCGAATTTTGACGTGCGGTTCAAACGCGGCTTTTTGTGCCGTCTACTACGGGCCTCAGGTTTTGGTCAGGTTGAAACGCTGAACTATCATCCGGTCTATTATGTTGTTTTCGCTGTTAAAGGGCCACCCCAACCGCTGCCTCACGCCGCTGAATTTGTCGAGGTTGCTCAGGTGGCCGATCTACCCGGCAACAGTATGAAGAAAGTCGAAATCTACGGCCACCAAATTATTGTGGCTAACACCGGCCGGGAGATCGTTGCCTTTGCGAACAGTTGCCCGCATGCTGACGGACCGTTAGAACTGGGACGGCTACGGCGACAACTTATCGCCTGCCCGCTGCACGGATATATTTGGAACGTCTCGACCGGCAATCCGGTCATGCCGGATGATGAAGATTGCCTGCGCCGCTACAGCGTTAAAATTGATGATGTTCACGACACAATTATGGTATCGTTAGCCCCACCGCCGGAGAGCCTGATCGCGGATTAATATGTCAAGCCACAAAACTTTAGTTAGAAACCTTACCACCCTTAACCAAATCGTTGAGAGCCTTAACAAGGCCGACAACATCAGTCAGGCCCTCGATTTTGCGCTGACTCGTTTAATTGAACTGATGGGCCTGGAAACCGGCTGGATTTTCCTGAAAGATCCGGAGGCTCAAACCCGCTGGGCCGGTCGGGGCTTTATTTTAGCCGCCCATCACAACCTACCCCCGGCGCTGGGCGTCAATCGCGCCCGGGCCTGGAAAGGGACCTGCGACTGCCAGGCGCTGTGTAACAAAGGTCGGCTGACCGGAGCTTACAATGAGGTTCGGTGCAGCCGTCTCCGCAACGCCCCCGGCGATCGAAAAGGGCTGATGGTTCACGCTTCGGCTCCGCTCCGCTCAGGCGATAATATTTTAGGGATTCTCAACGTGGCGGCCCGAGATTGGGAGGCGTTCTCTGAAGAAGGGTTGGTGTTACTGGCCAATGTCGGCAGCCAGATTGGGATCGCGTTGGAACGAGCCAGGCTATTCGAACTGCTCAAAGAGCGGCGTGTCCACGAGCAGGCAGTGCTGCTGGAACTCTCTAACCAATTGCTCAGCCGCTCCGATCTGGATGATCTGATGATTTTTTTGGTCGAGCGGGTATCGCGTCTACTGGATGCGGATGCTTGCGCCATTTTGCTGCCCGGCGAAACCAAAAATACGCTCAGATTTAGCGCCGCCTGGGGCTGGTATGACAACCCAGTTGCCGCCCGGCGCGAGATTCCGCTCAACCCTGAAAGTTCCTCCGGGCTGGTAATGTCAACTCTGGAATCGTTGGTGGTGGAAGATTGTTCCGTGTACGACCCCACCACCTGGACGGCGGACTGGTTAGACAAAGAGAAATTTCGCGGCCATGCGCTAGTGCCGTTGGTGGCCGAAGATCATGCCATCGGCGTGCTTATGATCGACTGCCGGACCCCACGCCGGCTTCAGGAAGACGAACTTCGTCTGCTGCACTTAATGGCCAACCAGGCCGCCATCGCCATCGAGAA
>JAGRCC010000601.1 GCA_020433785.1 Anaerolineae bacterium | reverse complement strand
TTGGTACGCTCGACAACCCAGCCGAGCCGAAATCAAAGCTTCGATTTTAGCCGTTTCCCGCCAAGGCGTAAGTGGCGTAATTGCTTTCGATCCTGATGGTCACCGGATCGATGCCCCAGTGTGGGTCTACCAAATTTCCGAGGCACGTTACCCTGGAACAGTCATCAACCCCTGACAAAGACGTTATGCGCATCCTAATACTTTCATGGGAATACCCGCCTGATCTTGCCGGCGGATTGGGGCGTCATGTAGCTGAATTAGCTCCGGCTCTCGTCCAGCAAGGTATACGGGTAGATGTTATCACCCCTATCTCCAGACCAATTTTTGGACAATTCCCCGACCAATTTGAATATGATCCCGCCGATGTCACTTCACGCGCGGTCGTCACTACCGAAGATGACATTGTCGTTCATCGCGTCCTGGTACCTCATCGAGAAAAACCTCTGGATATTTTCAACCGGGCTACAGAAGTAAACGATATTCTTGAACAATACGTTTCGGCCTTATATCAGTACGGCCAAAGTTGGGATTTGCTTCACACCCATGACTGGTTGACCGGTTTTGCCAGCATCGCCCTCCATCATTCTAAAAATCTTCCGTTGATCACGACCATTCACGCCACTGAGCGTGGTCGTGGTCGCGGTTATATTTGGAATGATTTGCAGCGAGCCATCGACCAGGCCGAGCAGAATTTAATTCACCAGTCCAATCGCATTATCGTATGCAGCCATTACATGGATTTTGAATTACGCACCTTTTTTCAGGTTCCGGCCGAAAAAATGAGTGTGGTCCCCAATGGCGTCGATATCAAAACCCTGCATGTTCAAAATGAAGATCCCCAAGAATTTCGTGCCAAATTTGCCGATCCCGATCAGCAGATCGTTTTTACCGTCTCGCGTCTGGTGCATGAGAAAGGGGTGCATCGGCTGGTTGAAGCCACTCCCCGGATTTTGGCTGAATGTCCCCATGCCTGCATTATCATCGCCGGTCGAGGTCCGGAAGCTGACAATCTAAAACGACAGGCCGAGTATCTAAACGTGGCCGATCATATCAATTTTATGGGCTTCGTTTCCGACGAGGATCGTAACCTGCTGTTTAAGGTCGCTAACTGCGCTATTTTCCCCAGCCTGTACGAGCCGTTTGGTATTGTCGCCCTCGAAGCGATGGCCTTGGGCTGTCCTGTTATCGTCAGTGAAGTCGGCGGGCTGGCCGAGATTGTGGTCCATGAAAAAACCGGGATAACCGTTTATCCGGATGATGCGAATTCTGTGGCTTGGGGCGTGGTGAGAGCGCTCCATCACCCTAGAAATGCGCTGGACTATGCCATCAAAGCCCGCCAGCAAGTGGAGGAACTGTTCAATTGGCCACGCATTGCCGGTCTAACTAAAGACATTTACGAGGCGGTCATTACGGAAACCGCCGGTGCATCCGTCTAAGATTGGTCCGGATTCAGTTATTTGTTCGAGCAGTGGTTTCTGAGCAGTGGTTTCAATGAACGGGACAGGTTGGCGGCGCTACCACCGCTTAGTGAAACTGAACCAATCTACTGTGCGGTTAGAATTTTTACTTGACAGCTTTTTGGACCTATGCTACACTGCGTAGAATATTTTACGTGTTAATATCATCCAATGAAACCATTTTGCATTGAACTCAGGAGCCCTCGTATTCAGCCAGACCCTATGTCTGGATAGAATGCTTTGGGCGTTCGTCCTTAATCAGCCACCAAGCTGACTCCAGACATAGGGGAGTCGGCTTTTTTTATTTTTAAGCAGTCAGCCCTTAGCAGTCAGCTATCAGCCTTTTCTTGTGGCCGTAAATTTTAGGGCTAAAACCAACAAGAATGACTTAAGTGTTCCATTTAGCCATAAAGCTGTAAGCGGCTGATAGCTGACCGCCGACTTTATAGAACAGAAAGAGAGGTCCAGATGGCGATGAATTCTAAAATCAATGTAGGTATCTTTGGTGCCAGCGGCTATACCGGCTTCGAAACAATCAGCCTGCTGCGACGCCATCCGTCCACTAATCTGGTATTTGCCACCTCCGAAAGTACGGCCGGCGGCAGCTTGAGCGACATATATCCCGTGCCGTGGGATATCCCCCTCATCGCGGCGACGGATGCGCCCCTATCAAAGGTCGATGCCGTCTTTTGCTGTCTGCCGCACGGAGCCAGCATGCCGGCGGTCATCGCCGCGCGAGAAGCCGGTGTCCGCGTCATCGATCTCTCGGCCGATTTTCGCCTGACCAATGCCGACATCTACCAAAAATGGTATGGCGTCGCCCACGAGTCGCCCACCCTGCTTGACAGCGCAGTCTACGGCCTGCCCGAACTCTTTCGCGCCCAAATTGCCGAAACCGACCTGCTGGCCAACCCCGGCTGCTATCCAACCTCCGTCCTTTTAGCGCTAGCGCCGCTCCTACAAGCCGGCCTACTCGACACCACCGCCCCCATCATCGCCGATAGTAAAAGCGGGGTCAGTGGGGCCGGGCGCAAACCTTCGTTGAAAACCCACTTTGTCGAAGCCAACGAGAATCTATCGCCCTACAACATCGGCCGCAGCCACCGGCACGTGGCCGAGA
>JAGRCC010000600.1 GCA_020433785.1 Anaerolineae bacterium | reverse complement strand
TGGTTCCGGCTCGTCCGGGTTATGAGTTACACACTTGACGCCCATGTATGTCATTTCGCAGCCAAAGGCGGAGAAATCCCTATAGCATCCGCTTGCAAACAACTTTCTCAGGGATTTCTCGTCGTTCCTCCTCGAAATGACATGCCAACTGCGTAACTCATATGTCTCATTAAGTCCCCTCAGTTACAATTTGGGGTGGCTGAAAGGCCGTCACCTCAAAATCAGGGCCTTGGTAACGTTCCACCTCGACTAAGGTGCTGTGAGCTGTGGCCCCCTGAGCAAGTTGCGAGGTTCCCTTGTCGCGGGTCAGGACATTGGGGTTGCCATGCCGTTCCAGACTGCCAATCTGACCGGGTTCGAGCGGATTATACCAGGCTCCGGTAGGCAGTTGAACGATACCTGGCCGAATATCATCAGACACAACCAGTCTGGCTAAACAAGCGCCGCGATCATTGAAGATGCGGATGAGCTGGCCATCTTCCATACCTCTAGCCTGAGCATCCTTCGGATTCATCCGAGCCGGTTCTCGCCCCTTAAGTTTGTTCCGGCGACTGGCGACGCCGTGATCGAATTGACTGTGCAGCCGTGTTTTGGGCTGGTTGGAGATGAGATGTAAAGGATACGTCTTGGCTTTGGCCGCCCCCAGCCATTCATCCGGCGCCATCCAGACCGGATGACCGGGACAATCATGGTAATCAAAAGCAGCAATCGTTTCAGAGAAAATCTCGATTTTGCCGGATGGAGTCGTCAACGGTGAACCGGTGGGGTCTTGTCTAAATCGAGCCAGAAATGATGGAGCCGCTGTAACCTGATCTTGAATCGAAATCTGTTCACCCAGCCAGAACGCCTCAAAGTCGGGTAGCTTTATCCCATGCTGCTCCGCTCGTTCTGCCGCTTCTTCATAAAGGGATCGCACCCAGGCCATCTCATCTTTATTTTCGGTGAATGCGTCTTTGAAGCCTAAGCGGTCGGCCAGACCCACGAAGATGTCGTGATCATTTTTGGCCATTTTGAACGGTTGCACCGCTTGACGCATCGGGCTTAAGTAACTGCTATCGCGGGCGAGGCCGATGTCATTTCGTTCGAGAGCCGTGGTCGCGGGCAGGACAATGTCGGCATGACGGGCATTGGCGTTCCACCAGGGTTCATGAATAATGATGGTTTCGGGCTTACGCCAGGCCTCGAGGAGTCGGTTTAAGTCTTGATGATGGTGAAAAGGATTGCCGCCGGCCCAGTAAACTAATTTGATATCCGGGTAAAGCAGCGTTTGGCCGTTATAGTTAAAGGGCTGACCGGGCTGCAACAGCATATCGGCGATACGCGCCACCGGAATAAAGGCTCGAACCTTATTTTTACCCTGAGCCACCGACGGCCATTGGAATGGCAGGCGGCTGCCGGAGCCCATGCTGTGCATGGCGCCATAGCCAAAAGCAATGCCTCGACCAGGCAGGCCGATTTCGCCCAACATGGCGGCTAGCACGGTGGCCATCCAAAAGGGTTGTTCGCCGTACTCGGCCCGCTGTAGGGACCAACTGACCGAGATGATGGTTCGTTGGCGGGCCATACGTCGAGCCAGATCACGAATGACGCCGGCCGGCACGTTTGAAATTGGCTCGGCCCAGAGGGCATCTTTGGGCTGACCATCGCTGTCGCCCAATAAATAGGCTAGAAAGCGATCAAACCCAACACAATAGTTTCGCAGGAACGCCTGATCGTGCAGGTCTTCAATCACCAGCGTGTGCGCTAAAGCCAGCATAAGCGCGGTGTCACTATTGGGCCGCAAGCTAATCCATTCCGCTGCCAAAAAGTGGGCCAGATCATCACGAATGGGGCTAACATTGACAAACTGAACCCCGGCTTGTTTGGCGGCCAGCATATCGTCTTGAGCGGTGTGCGGGCCAAGGCCGCCGGCGCTGATTTGTGTATTTTTCAATCCGGCGCCGCCGAAGAGGACCACAAGTTGGGTGTGCTCGGCCACTTCTGACCAGGGAGGGATCTCATCTAACAAGCCCCCCAGGCTGCCCATAATATGGGGTAAAATCACATAGCCTGCGCCCAGAGAGTAACTATTGACCGAATAGGTGAAACCGCCCCACATATTAAGAAAGCGGCGAAGTTGGCTTTGAGCGTGGTGAAAACGGCCGGCGCTAGCCCAGCCATACGAACCGGCAAAGATAGCCTCGTTACCGTAATTTTGCTTGACCCGAGCTAATTCGTTGGCGACCAACTCTAAGGCTTGCTCCCAACTGACGGCCACAAAAGGCTCTGCGCCCCGCCCCGACCGATCACTATCGGCCCCCCGCTCCAAATAGCCCGCTCGGATCATCGGCTGGGCAATACGGACGCGCTCGTCCAGCGCATCAAGCAGCGATTGCCCAATAGGCGTTGGATTCTGGTCTGACGAGTAAGGATGAACGGCTTTGATGCGGCCATTATCCACTTCGATACGATAAT
This sequence comes from Anaerolineae bacterium, assembly GCA_020433785.1. The sequence continues at coordinate 216 of JAGRCC010000600.1, read as the reverse complement.
TGCCCCAGTGAGTCGAGGTCGGAGTCAATGCATCGTGACTGGTACTCATTAGACATCTCCCTTGCCGATATATTTCATTTAACGCCCATTTTCAGCGGCTGCCCAAAGTGCTGTTGCCAAAAAGCGAGACTCACCTGCAACACCCGCTTGAGGGCGAGGTTTGTTTGATTTCTGGATCCCTTATTTAAATGAAAAATGAGCCAAAGCTTACAAAAG
>JAGRCC010000599.1 GCA_020433785.1 Anaerolineae bacterium | reverse complement strand
ACCCGGCTAACCACTCGCCCGGACGAAAATTCATCGTAAAACGACATATCGCGGGCCAATACGGCGTCGAACGCGTCCTCGCGCAGCTTAAGCACCACATCGCCTACGGCGCGGGCCGTAAACCAGCGGTTGAAGAAGTTAAATACCCAGGAAAAGACCCCCGACAGCAAAATCGCCACCAACAGCCAGGTCGTATCCCTAAATGTCGGCGATTGGCCCAAGGCATCGATGCCGCGCGAAATCAAAAAGGGCAGTAACGCATCCACCAATGAATTAGCGACAATCACGACCGCCACAAAGGTCATCACCGGCCACTGCGGTTTAAAGTAGGATAAAATGCGTCGCAGCAGCTCACCATCCGAATAAGAGCGGTCGTACGCTTCGGCATCGAGGCCGTCCATGAGAAAGCCCATTAATATCTCCTTGATAGTTTGGGAGTAGGGAGTAAGAAGTAGGGAGTAAAGCTTGTTTATGATAGGAGTTACGCAGTTGACATCGGACTAGGTCATTTCGAGCGAAGAATGAGCGAGAAATTCCTACAGCTTATGTTTGCAACCAAAGGTTTTAGGGATTTCTCCGCCTTCGGCTACGAAATGACATGCCAACTGCGTAACTCATACATGAATAACTTCGGCATTTAGGTTGAGATGAGAGATTGGGAGATAAGGAATTTGTGCTATTTAGTCTCCTTATCTCCCAATCTTCTAATCTCTTCGTTTCCTTAAATGCAAAGGTATTTCATTAACGATCCTATCTCCTTACTCCCTACTCCCTACTTCTATTCATATCGTGCGAAAATGCGTTGGTACAGGTCGCAGCGGGCCATTAATTCGTCGTGGGTGCCTTGATCGACGATTTGGCCTTGCTTGAGCACTAAGATTTTTCCGGCACGGCGAATTTGCGACAGCCGGTGGGTGATGAGCAGCGTGGTGCGGCCTTCCAGCACGCGATTGATGGCGCGTTGGATTTTGTCTTCGGTGGCGCTGTCGATGGCGCTGGTGGAGTCGTCAATCATCAGCAAACGCGGCGCAGTTAGCAGGGCTCGGGCAATTGCCAGTCGCTGGCGCTGGCCGCCGGACAAGGTTACGCCTCGTTCGCCGATAATGGTCTGATAGCCGTCTTTAAAGCCGGTGATAAAGTCGTGAGCCTGGGCAGCGCGGGCGGCTTGCTCGATGGCGGCCTGATCGACCTGCTGGCCCAGCCCAAAAGCAATGTTTTCGGCAATGGTGCGCGAAAAAAGGAAGATGTCTTGCTCGATGGTCGAAATTTGAGAGCGCAGCGAAGCCAAATTCCAGTCGCGGACATCGACGCCGTCGATTAGGATGCGGCCGTCACGCACATCATAAATACGGTTAACCAATTTGGTCAGCGTGCTTTTACCGGAGCCGGTTTGGCCAACAATCGCCACGGTTTGGCCGGGCCGCGCTTCGAAGGAGACGTTGGTCAGTACCGGTTTGTCGCCCAGATAAAAGGTGACGTTTTCAAACTGCAAATGGCCCTGCATTTGGGCCTGATAGCCGGTTTTGTTCTCATCGAGTTCGGTTTCTTCCTGCATCAACTCCAAAATACGGCCCGCGCCAGCCAAGCCCAGTTGAATCAGCGAAAAGGTGAAGATCGAGATGAAAGCCGGAAAACGTAAAATGCCCATCAAGCCCATATACGCCACTAAGTCGCCAATCGTTATTTGATTGTGGATAACCAGCCACAAACCGTGACTAAACGCCCCCGCTAAGGCAATCCCCAGAATCAGCGGCGGCAAATAGCGGGCTTCGACTTGTCCCTGCTGCACAAAAGCGTCGCGATAACCGCGCGCGTTGGTTCTAAACTTGCGCTGCTCCTGCGCTTCCTGAGCGGTCGATTTAACGACCTCGATGCCGGAGATGGCTTCGGCCAAGCCGGCGTTCATCTCGCCAAATTGCCCGCGCACACGGCCGACCACCGGCCGAAGCTGACGATTATAATGACGCAGTGTTATCGCCAGCAGTACCACAAAAATGAGCGGCGACAGCAATAGTTCCAGCTTAATAGAGGCGATAAAGATCATCGGCATCAGCAAACTGAGTGACGCATCCGTCATCAGCGAAAAACCGGGGTTGATCATCGGGTTAAGTTGGCGAATGTCGTTGGTAGCGCGGGCCATCACGTCGCCCACGCGCTGCCGGTTGTGAAAGGTCTGACTTTTGCCGAGGAGACTGACGTACAGCTCGTCGCGCGCGTCTCGTTCGAGGCGCTGGCCCAAGGTTTCAACGGATAGAGCGCTGGAAAGGTCGATCGCGCCACGAACCACGACAATGGTCAAAATAGTCAGGGCAATGGTGAATAAACGACCGGTATCCGTCTGCGCCAAGACGATATCGAACGCCTGGCCGGTCAACCGGGGAATAGAAGAAAAAAGGGCGTTCATTATAACAACCATGACCAAGTAAAAGAGGAGGAACCCTTTGTAGCGCCATAAATGAGAAAAAACCCAGCGCAGCGGGCTGGATTGATTGTAAACATAGGCTTCAGAAACGCTGAATTCCCGTTTTAATGACGTTAGAGAAGTGGCCATACATCCTCGTTTCCAAATGACTTTTTTAGTCGAACGTACGTTCTAAACATGGTCTAATCCTACAGTAAATTAAACCGGATGTCAATACTCAGGACTTACGTAGTTTCAAAGGTGACAGTCACTTGAGTACGCTAAGTGACTGTCACCAGGTTTAAGTCCTAAACTGTAAAATTAAGGGGGCGATTTCGCACTTTTTTCGCAGGCATCTGCTAATTTTGAACTAACCATAAACCGCAGAACGCGAAAGCATTTTCACGAGGGCGGCTAACGACGCATTGCTATGACTCAATGACGTGTTTGGCGCTACTGTGACACATATGAATTTGTTCTCGTCATTTAGAAATATGGCCGGATAACACAAAGCGAGGAGTCGATGAGCTTAGTCAATCATAAATTAGGAAAATACGTTTTAACGGAACGCCTGGGCCAGGGCGGCATGGCGGAGGTCTACAAAGCCTATCAATCCGGCCTGGAGCGATATGTGGCTATCAAAGTGATGCATCGCCACCTGATTCAATCGACCGATATGGTGACGCGCTTTCAACGGGAGGCTAAGAGCGTCGGCCAGCTCCAGCACCGGCATATTTTGCAGGTGATCGATTTTGACGTTGAGGCAGACATTTACTATCTGGTGATGGAGTACATTCAGGGCGCAACGCTGGCCGATTATCTGGCTCGCAAAAAGGCGCTGCCGGTGGCCCAGGCGCTGCACATTGCTGCCCAGTTGGTCGATGCGTTGAACTATGCCCATCAAAAAGGGGTGATTCACCGCGATATTAAACCGGCCAATATTATGCTCCGCTACAATGATCCCGATCAGATGGTCCTGACCGATTTTGGCCTGGTGCACCTGGCCGATGAAACCAACCTGACGGCCAAAGGGACCTTAATCGGCACGCCGGCTTATATGGCCCCCGAAGCGTTTCGGGGCGAACCACTCAATGTCCAGTCTGATATTTACAGCCTGGGTGTGGTGCTGTACCAGATGGTGACCGGCAGTAAACCCTATTCCGGCGATACGCCCTACGCCATCATCAGTCAGCAAATAAAAGAACCGCTGCCGCCACCCCGTCAATTTAACCCTGAGCTTCCGGATGAAGTCGAACAACTGATACTGAAGGCCCTGGCTAAAAATCCCAAAGATCGATTCCGCAGCGCCGCCGAGTTCCATCAAGCTATTCAACACATCCAAGCCACGCTAAATGGCAGCCAGCCTAGCCTAACCCCGCTACCGCCGCCGGCTCAATCAACGGTCCAGCCGGCGGCTAAGTTCAGCCAGTGGCTAATTCTGGCCGCCGGCGCCGGCAGCGTCGTCTTCTTTATCACCTTAGCTATTGTATTGACTTTACTGGTTGGTCCCAAAGGCACCGGCGTCGAAAACGCCCAGGCTGAAAACGCAGCGGCGCAACTCAACCAGCAAGGCAACGAGACAGGGCCAATAGCGGCCAATCCAACGACAACCAGAGCCGATTCCGGTAACCCGTCAGATTCGACTTCCACTGGAACGGTGGTGGAGAGTGACGTCAATAACCCATCGGCAGAACGGGCAGGGATGATCGAAATTCCGGCCGGGCATTTCCTGATGGGGTCAAAGTTCGGTGAACCGACCGAACAGCCGGAACACGATGTGCGGGTCGATGGGTTTTATATCGACCGGTTTGAAGTAACCAATGCCGACTATCGGGCTTGTGTGACAGCGGAGAACTGCACCCCGGCTAGTAAGGTTAACTCCGCCACTGTCGAGGGCTATCGAGATAATCCGGCCTTTGACAATTATCCCGTGGTGGGGGTCAGTTGGGATCAGGCTATTACTTATTGCCAGTGGGTCGGAAAGCGCTTGCCGACAGAGGCCGAGTGGGAATTCGCCGCCAGCGGCGCGGACAACCGGATTTACCCGTGGGGCAACGAGTTTGTGCCGGCGTTGTCGGCCGCAGCGGCTGATGACTTACAGCCGGTCGATAGCTTCCCCCAAGGCGTCAGCCCATTTGGGGTTTATCAAATGGCCGGTAACGCGGGTGAGTGGGTGCTGGACATTTATGATGAAGCCTTCTACCAAAACTCACCTGTTGAAAATCCGTTTAGCTCCGGCAGTGGCAATCGACGCATCTACCGGGGCGGCACGTTCGGCAGCACCGACCCGGGTTTTTACACCACCAGCCGCCGCTTTGTTGAAGAGCGCTCGGCCAGTAAGATTTGGATTGGTTTTCGGTGTGCGCAGGATAAGTAAGTAATTGGTCATTGGTAATTAGATAGGAGTTACACAGTTCAAAAGGTGACAGTCACTTGGGCGTGATAAATCGACCTGTTTGGGCCAAACGGACACTCATTTTCGGCAAAAAGTGACTGTCACCTTATTCGTTACACCCAACTGCGTAAGTCCTATAGAGATCAGGTTGTTACAACAAGCTACCAATAAATCGGGCTACTTCATCGGCGCTGTTAGCCGACTGGCGCTCAGTTCGGGGTAAGGCCAGTAGGTGCGGCAACTGCGAGACCCAACTGCCGTTTAACAGTTGAGACTCGTCGAACTGAACGCACGGCATATTAGCCTCGACAAAGTCCACCAAAAACGGCGACTCTCGAAACGTGGATCGGGCGATGTAGCCGAACGACACGCCGGCCTGGTAAATCTCGGCCAGCGTGCTGTAGCCCACTTTGCCGATCACCGCATCGGCCGCGTTAACCAGGTCAGGGTGGTAGGTTCCCAACGGCAGTGAGATCAACCGCTCCTGCTGTTCGAGCGGCTGGCTGCCGGCGACTACAAAGTAAATGGCTTCTTGGGGATCGATTTTCTCCAGAAATGAATAATCCCAAAACGTTCCGCCCATACTTAGCACCACCATCTTAGCCGTCTCGGGTACACCCAACTGCGCTCGCACCTGGCCGATGGGGGCTCGCGTTACCCGGCTAATCGGCCCGACCGTCAAATCAACCGGCTGCCGGCGGCAGATCGGTTCGGTTTGGAGGTGATAATCGGCGCTGTCGAATAACGTTTTCAGATAAGCAGCGTGAGCGGCAATTTCCGGCGCTTGTTCAATGTAGACCTCATAAATCCAATCCCAGGTAAAGTTCTCGATCAGCACCGATGGAATACCCGCCGCTTTAGCCACGGCAATGCCCAGCGGCGCGATATCGCAGACCACCAGCCGGCAGCCCGTCTCGACGAGTTGGCCGGCCAGCCGGTCGATCAACTGCGGGGCGAAGGGCAGCAGGTTGTCCAGGGCCTCGACGGTTTGGTGAACATCTTCGACCAACGCATTTTTCTGAACCATACCGATGTCGGTTAATAGCTCGTGATATGCAAAATTCGCAACCCCCGAATCGGCGTAGAACCAGGGGGGCATTTTGGTAAAAATCTCAAAATGAAATTGGTCACACTGGCGCTGCAAGGCCGTCATCACGGCGGAAGCTCGAGCCGCGTGGCCGAAACCGTGCGGCGA
>JAGRCC010000598.1 GCA_020433785.1 Anaerolineae bacterium | reverse complement strand
ACCGGGTTGATTTTGACCAAAATCGACGGCGATGCCCGAGGTGGCGCGGCTATTTCTATCAGAAGCGTGACCGGCGTGCCCATTAAGTTTCTTGGAACCGGCGAAAAACTGAGCGAAATTGAAGTTTTTCACCCCGACCGGCTGGCCTCACGGATTTTGGGCATGGGCGATGTGCTGACGCTGATCGAGCGGGCTGAAGAAGTGCTCGATGAAGAGGTGGCCGAACGCGGCGCCAAGAAACTACTCGAAGGTAATTTTAATCTTGAAGATTTCTTGGAGCAGTTGCAGCAGATAAAAAAGTTGGGACCGCTCAATAAAGTCATCGAGATGATTCCCGGCATGGGGGATATTTCGAAAAACATCTCCAGCAATGATATGGAAGATCGGTTAAAACGGACTCAGGCGATGATCAACTCGATGACGACCGAAGAACGTCGAAATCCGAAAATACTCAATAGCGGCCGTAAAAAGCGCGTGGCTAAAGGTAGTGGCACGACGGTGCAAGAGATCAACCAACTGATCTCCCAGTTCCGGCAAATGCAGAAAATGATGAAACAACTGCGCAACCCACGGGCCAGGCAAAATTTAATGAACATGTTTGGTGGATTTCGCTAATTTTTGCTACAATAGCGAGTCTAACTTAATACGTGCAAAATTTCTCAAAGTATGATATAATCCAAAAAAACAAAAAGTTAGAAAGTAGGTTTTAGGTTAATATGGTTAAAATTCGTTTGCGCCGTACCGGTGCTAAAAAACAACCCAGTTATCGCGTCGTAGTGGCCGATTCACGCAAAGCGCGTGATGGTCGATTTATCGAAATTATTGGTCACTATAACCCCACAACGGAACCAACCACGGTCAACATTCACGAAGACCGAGCGCTGTATTGGTTATCGGTCGGGGCGCAACCCACTGATGTAGTTAAGAAACTGCTGCAAAATGGGGGCATGTTAGAAAAATTTGCCCGATTGAAGCAAGGGGAAGCCTTAGAGTCCCTGCTGGCTGAAGCGACCAATAATGGAGGTGAAGGCGAGCAGCAACACAAGGAGGTGTCATTAAAGGCAGAAATAGTGGAGGAAGAGGTCAAAGAGGAAGCTGAGGCAGACTCGACCGAGGGTGCTTGAGCTTTCGCCTTGATAGGGGAGAGAGAGGCGGAATAACGTTTTTTTAGACGGACCGCCGCCCTGACGATTAAGATTATACTTCACTTAGTTACCCAAATTCTACGTGCCAACAAGGGAGGTCCGGAAATTATGTCATCAATGAAGGAACTTGTTGAGTTTATGGCCAAAGCCGTTGTAAATGACCCTGATTCGGTTATCGTTCGTGAGATTGAGGGGTCCAGTGCTACCATCTATGAACTAAGTGTTACGCCCGACGATATGGGGCGAGTTATCGGCAAGCAAGGCCGGGTTGCGAATGCAATGCGAACCTTGCTGCGGGTCGCTGCGGTTAAAGAAGGCAAACGAGTGACCTTGGAGATAGTGTAGGTGCCCGAGTCGTTAGATTTAGAGGCTAATAAAGACAACCAAATAAATACAAATAAAAATTCAGGCTTGCAAGAGCCTGAATTTCGTTATTTGGCTATTGGCCGGGTAGTTCGCGCCCACGGGGTGCGCGGTGAGCTGTCAGTAGCTGTTATGACCGATTTTCCCGAACGGTTTGAAACCACCGAATGGGTCTATTTAGGCAATGAGTTTGAAGCTGAACCGTATCGCTTGGAAAAGCATCGCTGGCACAAACAAAATGTGCTGCTCACCCTGGCTGAGGTAAATGACCGAACCGAGGCCGAACAACTGACCGGGCTGCTGGTCCAAGTTCCTGTTGAAGACGCCGTGCCCCTGCCGGAAGGCGGTTACTACCTGTACCAAATTATGGGATTGACGGTGGTGACCTCACAAGGGGATACTTTAGGCGTTATCTCCGATATTTTGGAAACAAGAGCCAATGATGTTTATGTGGTGAGCCGTGAGAACCAAAAAGATGTCCTGCTGCCGGCCATTCCCGACGTAATTAAGTCGGTTGATTTGGAAAAAGGGCAGGTTGTGGTTGAACTTCTTGACGGTTTGATTTGACAACGGGCTTGCCATAAGTATAGTAAGTTTCAAAAGGAACGCCAACCGGCGTTCTTTTTCGTTGCTTGACAATTTTCCCGCTCACGTGATATGCTAACCTATTGTAGGTTATGACCATTATTAATTTCGACTAGTACTAATTTTCGGAAACCCGTGCAGCAAAAAGATTTACGTTTTTGGATTGGTTTTAGCAAAGTACCCGGCATCGGCCCGGCTCGACTGCGGACCTTGCTGGATTATTACGGCGATGTTGAAACCGCCTGGGGCGCCAACCCCGGCGAACTGCGGGCCATCGGCCTGGATAGACGATCCATCGAGAGTCTGGTCAAGGTCAGGCAAAGCGTCGATCTTGAGGCCGAACTGGAAACGCTGGACAAATTGCATATCTCAGTTTTAACCTGGGATAGTCCAGATTATCCGAAGTTACTTAAGAATATCTCTGACCCGCCGGCCATATTATACGTTCGTGGCCAGTTTAGACCTGAAGATGAGTGGGCGGTGGGCGTAGTTGGTACACGTCGGGCGACGACGTACGGTAAGGAATCGACGCGGTTGCTCGTCAGTGGGTTGGTTAGTAATGGGGTCACGATTGTGAGCGGCTTGGCCTATGGAATCGATACCCAGGCTCACAAAACGGCGCTCGAGCATAAAGGCCGTACCATCGCCGTATTGGGCAGCAGCGTCGAGATTATTTATCCGCCTGAAAATAGCAAGCTGGCCGAAGCCATTGTTGATAACGGCGCGTTGATTTCTGAGTATCCCTTGGGCACCAAACCTGAAAGCGGCAACTTTCCGCGCCGGAATCGCATTATTAGCGGTTTGAGTTTGGGCGTGTTATTTGTGGAAGGGAATTATAAAAGTGGGGCGCGGATTACGGTCGATTACGCCCTTGACCAGGGACGCGAGGTGATGGCCGTCCCCGGTAGTATTTTGCACAAGAATGGCTCCGGCGCGAACCATCTGATTCAAAATGGGGCCAAACTTGTGATGAGCGTTGAAGATATTATCGAAGAACTTAATTTGACCATGATTTCCCAACAAGCCGAAGCGCGAGCCATTATTCCCGATAACGCGATCGAGGCCACGTTGCTAAAACAACTCTCCACCGAGCCGGTTCACGTGGATGAATTAGGCCGATTGTCCGGCTTATCAGCTTCAGAAATTGCGAGTACACTGACCATGATGGAATTGAAAGGCATGGTCAGACAAGTGGGCGGCATGAGCTATATCATTGCCCGTGAAACGCCTACCAATTACATCATAGATTAATTGAATTAGAACTTTACCATCAGAAAAGGGACCGAAACAATGTATGCATTAATTCTAGCCGGCGGTGTTGGCACACGTCTGTGGCCGCGCAGTCGCACCACTTTACCCAAACAGTTACTCCCTCTTACGGGCGAGAGAACGATGGTGCAAGCCACCGTTGATCGAATCTTGTCCATTATTCCGATTGAGCACGTGTTTTTTGCGTCTAATCAGGAATACGCGACGTTAATCAAATCGCAACTGCCTGACATCCCGGCCCAGAATATCATTCAAGAGCCGAGCGCCAAACACACAGCGTCATGTATCGGGTTGGGCGCGGTGCATATGCAGCGTCTCGATCCAACAGCAGTGATGGCCTCCCTGCACGCCGATCATTTCATGGTTGATGAAGAAGGCTTCCGGCAATCCTTGCTGGCGGCGGAAGAATTGGCTAAAGAAGGCTACCTGGTGACGCTGGGCATTACCCCTGATAAACCGGAAACCGGCTACGGCTATATCAAGCGCGGCGCCCAACTGGGGACGTATAATGACCACGCCGCTTACAAAATCGGTCAATTTTTAGAAAAACCCGATTTGCCTACCGCCGAAAAATTTTTAGCCAGCGGCGACTACTACTGGAACAGCGGCATCTTCATCTGGCAGATTTCCACCTTGATGGACGCTTACAGCGAATATATGCCCGATTTGCGCCGCCAGTTCGAACAGATCAGTCAGGCGCTGTCGGCCGGTGAGCCGATTGAGCCGATTTGGGAGCAAATTAAGCCGAAAAGCATCGATGTCGGGATTATGGAACAGGCTCAAAAGACAGCCGTTATCCCGGTTGATGTCGGTTGGAATGATGTCGGCAGTTGGCTGGCCATTCACGAAGTGGCTGATAAAGATGATAACGGCAACGCCGCCGGTAAAGGCGAAAGCGTCGTTTTTGATACCACCAACTCGCTCATTCAAAACTACAGTGATCGATTGATTGCTGTGGTCGGTATGGACAATGTCATCATCGTCGATACCGGCGATGCGTTACTGGTTGTTAACAAAGATAACGCTCAAGATGTTAAGAAAGTGGTCAATTGGCTGGAAGAAAACGGCCGATCTGATTTGCTATAGGTGAGGAGTAAAGAATACAACTACAAATTGTGAATAGACCGCAGCAGCCTACTTAGGCCAAGCCTTAGTCAAGGGTGTACTGCGGGCGACTGAGTATTAATTTCAAATTTGTGGGATCAACTTTTATGAGTCAAGAACCAATTATTGCTTATTGTGTAAAATGTAAAGAAAAAAGGGAAATGGGTGAACCGGAGGCGGTCTACACCGCTAACGGCACACCGGGCACCAGAGGGGTCTGCCCGGTGTGCGGCACCAAGATGTTTAAGATGGGCCGAACGCCTGCTCACGATGCCATTCCGGCCCCCGATCCGCAAGCGCTTAAGGCCAAAAGAAAAGCCGCCGGCAAGAACCCGAAGAAATCAGGCAAAGCCAAACAAAACGGCAAACTGGTTATTGTCGAGTCGCCGGCTAAGGCCAAAACGATCGGCAAGTTTCTCGGTAAAGGGTACACCGTCAAAGCCTCCGTTGGCCATGTGCGCGATCTGCTGCGCTCTCAATTGTCGGTGGACGTGGATAACGAATTTGCGCCCAAATATCGAGTGCCCAATGAAAAGCGCTCGGTGGTCAAGGAGTTGAAAAAACTGGCCACCGACTCGTCGGAGATTTATCTGGCAACCGACCCTGATCGGGAGGGGGAAGCCATCGCCTGGCACCTGACCGAAGCCGCCGATATGGCCCACGATCGGACCAAACGGGTGGTTTTTCACGAGAT
>JAGRCC010000597.1 GCA_020433785.1 Anaerolineae bacterium | reverse complement strand
AATGGCCTGTTAAACAAGGTCTGGTTCGTCGGCCTTAATTATACCAGTGGCACGAAAGGATAGTTTTTGACGTGAGGATTTTGTCTAATCGACTGAATTGGCTGGTAACTCTAGGTTGCCTGATTACGTTTACAGCCTGCGCCGCAGCGCCATCGCGTGAATTTATTTCGGAAAAACCAACCAAAGCTTATGAAGATTTGGTGGTTGGCTTTGCCCAAATCGGCGCCGAAAGCGAGTGGCGCAGCGCCAATACCGTCTCGATTAAAGAAGCCGCCGATCAGTTAGGGGTGGAGTTGAAATTCTCCGACGCCCAACAAAAACAAGAAAATCAGATTAAAGCCGTGCGCTCATTCATCGCCCAACAAGTTGATGTCATCGGTATCTCACCTGTGGTCGAAACGGGCTGGCGGGATGTGTTTCAGGAGGCCAAAGACGCGGGCATTCCGATTATTTTAGTCGATCGGCAGGCCGATGTACCGGACGATTTTTATGTCACTTACATCGGTTCCGATTTTGAAGAAGAAGGCCGTCGGGCCGGCCGGATTATGGTCGATTTGTTAAACGGCCAGGGCAATATTGTGGAATTGGTGGGCACCATTAATTCAGCCCCGGCCAATGGCCGTTACTCAGGTTTTCGGGAAATAACCGCCGATTATCCCGAAATGAAGATCATGGCCTCCCGGTCTGGGGATTTTACCCGGGCTAAAGGCGAAGAAGTGATGGAAGAATTATTGAAGCGATATGGGGCCGATATTGATGCGATTTATGCTCATAATGATGATATGGCCATCGGCGCGATCAAAGCCATTGAAGCGTATGGTTTAAAACCCGGCCAAGATATCAAGATCGTTTCGGTTGACGCCGCCCGATTGGCCTTTGAAGCCATGATCGACGGCAAACTCAACGCCACCGTTGAATGTAATCCACTCCTGGGGCCGCGATTTTTTGAACTGGCCCTCAAAGTAGCCAATGGAGAGCAGGTCCCAAAATGGATAAAATCAGAAGAAACCGTCTTCTTCCCAGACGAAGCCGCGGCTATTCTTCCGACCCGCAAATATTAGATGTGAGGCGACAGCCAAAAAAATTAAACCTCCATCGTAAAAAATTCACCCTTCTGGCTGAATTTCATATAAATATTAACACCTTCCTAATAAAACTTCATTGATAATTGAGTTGACAGGCCTTAAAATGGACAATTAGAGGTAATTATATCTCCCCCGGGGTCATATTAAAAAATCACAATTTTATGCTCTCTAACGAAGGAGTGAGGACAATGAAGTTATCGAAAGTACTGTTGTTTGTTGTGGCCTTAACCACAATTTTGTCTGTTATTGGCTGTGGAGCCGCCGCCCCAGCCGCCCCTGCTGAAGCCCCTAAAGAAGAAGCCAAAGCCGAAGCCCAACCAGCTAGTTCTGATAAGAAAACCTATGAAGATTTGGTTGTTGGCTATGCCCAGATTGGCGCCGAAAGTGAATGGCGTACCGCTAACACCGCCTCGATCAAAGAAGAAGCCGAAAAACTCGGCGTCGAACTCAAATTCTCTGATGCCCAACAGAAACAAGAAAACCAAATCAAAGCCATTCGCTCTTTCATTGCCCAACAAGTGGACGTGATTGGGGTTTCGCCCGTGGTTGAAACCGGCTGGGAAACCGTCTTCCAAGAAGCCAAAGACGCTGGCATCCCGGTTATTCTGGTTGACCGCCGCGCCGCTGTGCCGGAAGATCTGTACGCGACCTACCTTGGGTCCGACTTTGTGGAAGAAGGCCACCGCGCCGGTGAGGCCATGGACAAAATTTTGGAAGGTAAAGGTAAGATTGTTGAGCTGGTTGGCACCGTTGGCTCCGCCCCGGCCAATGACCGCGCTAAAGGGTTTAGAGAATATATTGCCGACAAACCGGACATGGAAATTATTGCCTCTCAATCCGGCGACTTTACCCGTGCCAAAGGCAAAGAAGTAATGGAAGCCTTCCTTAAGAGCTACGGCGAAGACATCGATGCGCTTTATGCTCACAACGACGACATGGCCATTGGGGCCATCCAGGCCATTGAAGAATATGGTCTGAAACCCGGCGAAGACATCAAAATCGTGTCGGTCGATGCGGTGCGTGGCGCGTTTGAGGCCATGATTGCCGGTAAACTCAACTGCACCGTTGAGTGTAACCCGCTGCTCGGTCCTCAGTTTTACGAACTGGCTCTGAAAGTGGTGAACGGCGAAGAAGTGGCTAAATGGGTGCCCTCGGAAGAAGGCGTTTACTATCCTGAGGAAGCCGAAGCGCTGCTGCCCGAACGCAAGTACTAAGCCTCTGCCACTCACTGATAACTGATGGCACTGTAGCTAGAATGTGACACCTGATAAGAAGCGGCGTTAATTTTAGCGCCGCTTCTTTGCAAAATCCGCCAGGTATCTTCTTAAAAACAGAAGGTAGGACAAACTTAAGTTTGTCCTACCTTACCCCGAATGATCGAGAAGATAACCGGCCAGCCCAACAAGAGGTTCCATTATGCCCAACCCCAATGATGGTCTATTACTGATGCAGGGCATTAGCAAAAGTTTTCCCGGCGTACAAGCCTTGTCAGATGTCGATTTTTCGCTGCGTCAAGGCGAAATTCATGCTTTAATGGGTGAAAACGGCGCCGGCAAATCAACCCTGATCAAAGTTCTAACCGGCGTCGAGCGCCAGAATTCGGGTAAAATCCTGCTGGAAGGCAAGGAAATCCTGGCTAAATCACCACTGCATGCCCAAGAGTTGGGCATTAGTACCGTTTTTCAGGAAATCAACCTCTGCCCCAACCTATCGATAGCCGAAAACATTCTGATTGGCCGCGAGCCAAAGAAATTTGGCAGTATCAACTGGGCCCAGCTCAACCACCAGGCTCGCCAAATTCTGGACCGTCTCGACATCGAGATCGATGTAACCCAGAGTTTGGGCATGTATCCGGTGGCCCTCCAACAAATGGTTGCCATTGCCCGTGCCCTCGAAATTTCATCCAAAATTCTAATTTTGGACGAACCCACCTCCAGCCTCGATGCCCGTGAAACCGAAAAACTGTTCGATGTCATGCGCAAGCTCAAAAGCGAAGGTTTAGGCATCATTTTTATTACCCACTTCCTCGATCAGGTGTATCAAATCAGCGACCGGATGACCGTGCTGCGCAATGGCCGATTGGTCGGCACTTATGATACGGCCAACTTGGCCCGGATGGACTTGGTCTCAAAAATGATCGGCCGGAGTTTGGACGAACTGGAAGATATGTCTCGTTTCAAACACGAAACCAGTAAGAATATCGCTCGCGAGCCGCTTCTCCAGGCCAATCAGTTGGGCCGCACCGGTTCCATACAGCCGTTTGATATGGAGCTCCACGCCGGTGAGGTGCTGGGGTTTGCGGGTCTGCTGGGAGCCGGTCGCACCGAAACCGCCAATTTGTTGTTTGGTGTTGACAGTCCGGATCACGGCACGATGACCTTTGCGGGCCAGGAAGTCAAAAAGTTTTCACCGCTCAATTCCATTCACCGGGGTATGGCCTACTGTCCTGAAGATCGCAAAGCCGACGGTATTGTCGGCGATCTGACCGTGCGTGAAAATATTGTCTTAGCTCTGCAAGCCAGTCAGGGCTGGTTCAAATTTTTATCCCCTAAAAAACAGATCGAAATCGCCGACAAATATATTAAGCTGCTCAATATTGCCACCCCCAACGCCGACCAATTGGTCAAAAATCTCAGCGGCGGCAATCAGCAAAAAGTCATTCTGGCCCGCTGGCTGGCCACAAATCCCCAAACGCTCATTCTGGACGAACCCACGCGTGGCATCGACGTCGGCGCCAAAACCGAAATTCAAAAGCTGGTGCTGGAACTGGCCGAAGAAGGCAAGGCTTGTATCTTCATCTCGTCGGAGCTGGAAGAAGTGCTGCGCACCAGCCATCGAGTTATGGTCTTGCGCGACCGGGAAGTAGTGGCCGAATTGGCCGGGGAAGAACTCGAAGAAAAGAAAATTATGCAGATTATTGCCGGGAGTTAACCATGAAACCGACAACATCACTGTTCAAGGATCTGCGCCACCACAGCTTGTTTTGGCCGGTTGTGGCCTTATTACTAATTATGCTCTTTAATCTCCTTTTCACCCCAGGCTTTTTCAGGCTGGAGATCAAGGACGGCCATCTATTTGGTAGCCTGGTCGATATTCTCAACCGGGGCGCGCCGTTGATGCTGCTAGCCATTGGCATGACGATGGTCATTGCCACCGCCGGGGTCGATCTGTCGGTGGGGGCAATTATCGCCATTGCCGGCGCGACAGCGGCAGTGTTGATCAACCCAGCCTTGGGCCGCGAACTGGTCACATCAGACAAATTGATTGAAGACGTCACCCAGACCCCGCTGTGGTTGGTTATTTTGATCCCGCTGCTGGCGGCTACCCTGTGCGGCTTGTGGAACGGGGTACTGGTCTCGCGGGCCAACATCCAACCGATGGTCGCCACACTGGTGCTGATGGTCGCCGGGCGGGGCATCGCCCAGTTGATTACCAACGGCCAGATCATCACCATCTATTATTCGCCTTACTTTTTCATCGGTGGCGGATACTTGTTCGGGTTGCCCTTTGCCTTGTACATTGTGGCGGCGGTGTTCTTGTTTGCCTGGTTCATCTCGCGCAAAACCGCTGTGGGGTTGTTTGTGGAGTCGGTTGGGACCAATGCCAGTTCCAGCTTCTACAGCGGCATCAATGAGAAAAACGTCAAACTGCTGGCCTACACCTTTTGCGGCTTGTGCGCCGGCATCGCCGGTCTGTTAATTAGCTCCAACGTCAAAAGTGCCGACGCCAACAACGCCGGCCTCTGGTCAGAGTTGGACGCGATCTTGGCCGTGGTCATCGGCGGTACGCTAATGTCGGGTGGCCGCTTTTCACTGGTGGGCAGTATTTTGGGCGCGCTCATCATTCAAAGTATGACCACGACCATCTACGCTTTTGGCGTGCCGCCGGAAGTAGTGTTGGTGGTCAAAGCCCTGGTCGTGCTGGCGGTGGTGCTGTTGTATTCGGAACTGGTTAAAGTCTCGATGGATAAATTGTTCGAGCGGAAGGGGGTCCAGCCATGATGGACAAATTCAAGATTGATCGCAAATTCTGGCCGCTGCTGGTTACCATTGGTCTGTTCCTTTTACTGTATGCCTATGGTTTTTTCAGCTATCGGGGCTTTTCTAATCCACAAGTATTTTTTAACCTCTTCATCGACAACGCCTTTCTGTTGATCACGTCCATCGGTATGACCTTTGTCATTCTGTCCGGCGGGATCGACCTGTCAATTGGGGCAGTCATTGCTTTTACCACCGTGTTATCGGCCTATCTGACCGAGGATTGGGGATTGCATCCGCTGGTCGTTATCCCGATGGTACTTCTGGTCGGCACCTTATTAGGGGCGGTTATGGGCAGCATCATCCAGTTCTTTAAGGTCCAACCATTTATTGTCACCCTGGCCGGAATGTTCTTTGCCCGGGGCATGTGTTTCGTCATCAGCACCGACGCCATTACCATTTCGCACCCCTTTTACCGGACATTGTCTCTGTTTCGGATTCCGCTGTTTGGCAAAACCTTTATCCCGATTAACGTGGTTATCTTTTTGGTTGTGTTGGCGGTGGCTATTTATCTGGCCCACTTTACCCGATTTGGCCGCACCGTGTATGCCATCGGCGGCAACGAGCAGTCGGCGCTGTTGATGGGGCTGCCGGTGGCCCGTACCAAAGTGTTGGTCTATACCCTCAATGGCTTTTGCTCGGCGCTAGCGGGGGTCGTCTTTAGCGTCTATATGCTATCGGGCTACGGCCTGTACACCAACGGCCTGGAGTTGGATGCGATTGCCTCGGTGGTCATTGGCGGTACGCAGCTGACCGGCGGCGTTGGGTACGTGGCCGGCACGGTATTTGGCGTGCTGATTCAGGGGTTAATCCAAACCACCATTATGTTCCAGGGAACGCTCAACTCATGGTGGACTAAGATTGTGGTGGGTTTATTAACTTTGCTCTTTATCGTGATGCAAAGCGCGTTTGCGTCCGCCCGGCGAGCACGGCTGGCCGCCAAATCCATCGACAAATCGGCCGACCGGCTTCCGGTTGGTGAAACGGAGTTGGTACCCGACGCATAGCTAAAAAGGAGAGGCCTGTGCGCCGTAATTTAATCATTATCGCTATTGTTCTACTGGTCGTGGCCGGCGGTTACTTCGTCAGTACCCGTTTTACCACCCCGACCAACGATCATGTAGTAAGTGCCGGTCAACTCAACCCACCGGCTGAGCCGGAATTGGCCCATAACTTCACCCTAACCGCGCTCTCCGGCGAAACTATCTCATTGGCTGAGTTAGAGGGCCGGTGGGTGTTAATCAATTTCTGGGCCACTTGGTGCCATCCCTGCGTTAAGGAAATGCCTTATCTTCAACACCTGGCCGATGAATACGATGTGGCGGTGCTCGGGGTCAACTTTAACGAGTCGGCTGCCTCAGTGACCAAATTTGTCGATGAACACAATCTCTCTTTCCCTATCCTGATGAACCCGGACGATGTCACCTTGACGATGTATCAGGCGCGTTCCCTCCCCCGTACCTTCATCATCGCCCCGGATGGGACTATCGCCCTGCAAATCATCGGCGAACTAACGCCGGAAACCCTCGATACTTGGTTTGAGGAACACGTCCCACCCCAACAGAAGACGGCTAACTTAGTGGTTCAATAGGTGTGAGCAGTCAGTCTGTGGCGGTCAGCTATCACCTTCTGTTGTTTAGCCCAAGCTAATAGCTGAACCATCTTAACTTATTTGCAAATCCACCCCGATAGTTTACCATTAGTGACAAGCTGACGGCTGAA
>JAGRCC010000596.1 GCA_020433785.1 Anaerolineae bacterium | reverse complement strand
CGACGACGCCGCCACCGGCCAGGGCTTGCTCAACTTCTTCCTGCGCGGCCTGGCCTGCGGCGCACTGACCGAGGCTGAAGTGACCGCCACCGGCATTACTGTTGAGGAGCTGCACAGCCGGTCGTTCGCTCAGATTGTGGCCAATCGAGCGAGAAAATAATGAATGATGATTAATGAATGATGAAGGCGTAATAATGGTGTAGGGAATTTTCCCCTTAATCCCTACTTCCTACTCCCCGGTTTGAATATCTCGGCGCCAATTCAAGTGACTTAGTATTTTAGAGCTACGTAGTTGGTACGTGGCTCTTTTTAATTTTACATCCGTAGAGGGTACGCTTCACAGGGGCTTACAGGGTGGGCTAAACTGAGGGTATGGTTATTGTGTGTAGATAGGTTAGGAGGAAACCAGGTGAAACCGTCTCAGAGTTTATCTTCCGCGCCGGCCGGCTGCCGGCTGCTTGTTGTATTGGCCTTATTAGGAGTATGTCTAACCCATTCGATTAGCCAAAGCCAGGCCGCCGGGCCGTCACCAATGGTCGATGCATGGCAGTTGGAGATCGGTGCGGTCGATGATTTTAGCAGTGGGATCGATATTTGTACCCCGCCGATTGCGCCGGTGACGCTGTCGAACCCGACCGTTGTGACTAACTGTACGCAGGCCGGACTGCAAACGGCGCTCAATCAAGGCGGGCACATCGCCTTTAACTGCGGGCCCAATCCGGTCACTATCAATATTTCATCGCCGCTGGTGACCAGCGCCACGAAAGACACGGTTATCGATGGGGGTGGCTTAATTACCCTCAACGGGGGTAACAGCAGCCGCATTTTGGAAAAGCCGTTCACTCCCGGTTCGGACACGGATAAAACGTTGGGCAACGACCTGACGCTGCAAAACATCCGGTTCATCAACGCCAAAGGGCCGACCGCCACCAGCGGCAGCGCCGATCGCGGCGGAGCCATCACCGTCACCAGCCCCGGCACTAAATTGCACATCATCAACTCGACCTTTGCAAACAACCACACCGCCAGCCAGACGAAAGAGGATAATCAAGGCGGCGCGATTTTCGCGGCCAACATTTACGAGACGATTATCGTCGGTTCGGTCTTTGAAAACAACTCGGCCGGCAACGGCGGCGCGTTCGGTGCGATTGCCAGCGGGTTGGTCGTTTACAACAGCCGTTTCACCAGCAACCAGGCCGCCGATAACACCAGCGGCGGCATCGTGCGCGGTCACGGCGGGGCCATCCATCTCGACGGCGTGACTAACAGCTTCAACCCCGACTCTAATAAGGTGGTCGATATCTGCGGCAGCATCTTTGAGGACAACACCGCCATTCGCGGCGGTGGGGCGATCAAAACGACCATCTCCGATAACAAAGGCACCAAAGCGACCTACACCCGCTCGACTTTTACCAATAATCGGTTGCTCGGTGTGCCGCCGGCTGAAGGGCATGGCGGGGCGATCTATCACATCGAGGATGATTTTGCCAGTGGCTTCAACGAGGATAACTTTGAGCTGAGTCAGAATACGTTCAGTGGGAACGAGGCGTATCGGCAGGGAGGCGGGGTTTGGTATTTGGTCAACGGCCTGGTCAAAGTGGAAAATAATACGTTTTACAACAACCGGACGATCGACGGCGCGTTAGGGATGGGCGGCGCGTTGGTGCTGGGTTCGCAAAGCGGCGCGCCCGTCCACGAGATTACCAACAACACGTTTGCCCAAAATTATGCCTGGTTCCACGGCGGCGGGATTCAAGCGCCCAACAATCCCATTGTCAAGCTGACCAATAACATTTTTTACTACAACGAATCGGAGCGCGACTGGGCCAATTACCAGATGAATCGAGCCGCCGATATCGACGGGGGCGGTAACATTCAGTTTCCTCGGGAGCGCTTCAACCAAAGCGGTACCCCTGACGATGGAAAAGTGACGACCAGTGTGATCATCGCCAATCCGCTGCTCGGGCCGCTGGCCGACAACGGCGGTTTCAACCGAACGATGGCGCTGCAAACCGGCAGTCCGGCTATCAACACCGGAGCGGCCGGCTGCCCCACTACCGACCAGCGCAACGGCGCTCGCATTGGCAACTGCGACAGCGGGGCGTTTGAGTATGACAGCCTGCCGCTGTCCGACTGGTCGGTTTTTCTGCCGGCGATTGTGAAATAGCGTCTTATGAGTGATATTCTTAGGCCCAAAATACCTACCAGATCGATAAATTAGAAGAGAGAGCTAACCCTTTCCCCTTTCTAATTTTGCTTTCTTAATTCTAAGCGGCAAATTTCCGGTTGGTAGGGTAAATAACGCACCGAAGCGGCGTCGCCGGGCAGATCATAGGCGAGACGATTGTACTCGGCTTTGAATACCTCGGGATAACCGGGGGCGGTGAAGCGGTAGGAGACACAGTAATGGGTGTCGCCGTCAGAGTCTTGCTCGGTCCAACGTTCGATCAGTTGAGCTTGGGCCGTCACACCCCGGTAGGCCAGCGCGCGGGCCTGAGCCATATTTTTGACGCCACCGGAAATCATGGCCAGCCCAACGAAGGTGAATATGCCACCAAAAACAGTAAAAAAGAGGGCAAAGAGTATAGAGCCGGTGATTGATTTGCCGGCTATTTGGGCGGTTTCAGGCTGATTGGCGGCGTAGCGAATGGGTACTTTCGTGTCCGGGGGATACGCTTGATATTCACTGCGGCTGACGCTTTCTTCATGGGTAAACGCGCTACGATCCCCTTGCGGCAGGGGAGCGGTGTAGCGATAAGTGATATAGAAGCGATCGCCGTCTGAGTCGGTGTCGATGCGGCGACTGATGACAACGGCATCGGTCGTTACACCGGACTCCCGCAGCAGGGTATAGGTGGTCCATTCTGAGGCTAGCCAGCCCAGGCCAACCACCACAAAGACTAGACTGAAGGAGACCCAAATCAGGCCAAAGACCAGGGCGCAGCCGCTGCCGTAGATGTTAGGCGGTTGCTGGATTTTGGGTCGGTCGGACTGGGTGGTTGATTGGTTCGTCGCCCGCCTGACCGAGCGTTTTTTATACAACTCCCAACCTCCCACGCCAATAAGGATAGTCGCAAAAGCGCCCAAGATTGCGATTAATAGCCAGATCATTGGTGTATTTACTCCTGTTGACTGCCTCTATTATAGCGGCTTTACGGCGTTTCACGTACTACTACTTACTAAATTGATCAAAAATAAAGCGACATAATACTTATTTTGTTGAATGCAGTTTTAAGAATTAGATCATCTAAGCCACACACGATCATAAGACTTTGGTACTATTTGGGCGATTTTAGAGGATGTTTAGGTACTTTTGGGCAATCTAATAATGACTTTTGGCCCTTGTCTTGTATCCGTAAAATATTGTATCCTACGCTTAACAGCTTATTTGGAGAGGTTGGTCTTGATATGAATATTATTCTAAAAAGGGTGTTGGCCCAAGATTGTACCTTAATATTTCGGATAGATGATCAAAGGAAGTAAAACGAAGTAGGCATTTGTCAGAAACGAATTATAACGCTTCGTAGCATTGTTCTCCTGATTTTTTGACGGCAGTGATGCTGCCGCCCTTCATTCTTAAATGCCCCTGGTGTTGTTTACGCCCCCATTTTTCTATCCGCGTGATTATAGGTCAGTCGAAAAAAAATAGTCACTCGAAGGGAAGCTCGGTAGATGAAAATTCGTAACGTTAGAGATGCTCAAAAAGGTCAGGGGTTAGTTGAGTACGCACTTATCTTAGTGCTGGTGGCGATCGTTGTAATCGCGGTCTTGCTCACGCTTGGTCCGGTAGTTGGTGAGGTGTTTAGTAAAGTAACCAGAGTCCTTGGCGCCCCGTCTCCAGGTGTATTGACCAGTATTTCAGCAGCGCGCACTGGCGGCGGTAACGGCAATGATGTGGTGGTTACCATCACTGTTGCCCAAAGTACATCGGTGACTGCCACCGACTCACAGAGTGGGCAGTCAAAAAGTACATCTTGCAGCAGCAGTTGTTCGGTAACGCTGACCGGCGTTGGACATAGCGCCGGAACCGTTACTGTTTCGGCGGCAGCTGGAGGAACAATGACAACGGGGTATGCGGTTAAAAACTAGCGAATACATCGCCGTGTTCTGAATAAGTGTAATAAAAATCATTAGTTGGTGTATAAGAAAATAGCGCAGCGAAAGGAATTACTAGATGACCACAAACTCAAACAGAATTACAGCATCCTCGGTTCAGAACCCCGTTTCAGAAAGGCAAACCCGGCTAATCGGGCAGCGAATAATAAAATATGGTGTAAGCGCCGGTTTAGGGGTTATTGGGGGTGGCGTAGGGGTTGCCTTGGGCATAGGATGTATGATTGGCATTCAATTATTCTACGTTACCGAGCAGATGTTTGTACCCAATCTCCCAACACTCGCAGTTGTAACCACATTAATAGGCCTGGGCTCTTCCTGGCTGCTTTATGCGATTGTTCAGAAAGTTTCTCCTTTTAATATTCTTCGTAACTTAAACCACGATGGGCTACAAGTAATTTTTGTTGTTAGTGTTTTAACCAGCCTGCTAGAAACATTTCTTTTTATGCAAAATATGTTCACCGGAGTATCGACCCAAATTCAATATATTTGGGTCTAGTAACACCGGTTTGAATCAATTTACCCAATCGATATTTTGGACAAGGACAAGGGAAAGATGTTGTATAAAATTACGCGCAAATTGGATCGATTTAAGCCCAAGATGTTAGTATCCGGAAAAAAAGGACAAAGTCTGGTCGAGATAGCCATTTCTATGCCTATCCTGATTTTTCTTTTAATAGGGGTATTTGAGGTTGGCTCGGCATTGAGAAGTTACCTGGTCTTGGTCAATGTCAATCGGGAAATCACTCGGTTCGCGGTGAGGCCGGGGTATTTAGATTTTTCTACCGAAGATTCTATTCTCACCAGCTACCAAAGTGTTTTGAATTGGGCCAATACCTCTAATACAAGCCAACTTGACTTGGATTTTGATAAGGATGATGGCAACACGACCCTCGTTATCTCGCATGTTGTGGCCGATACAGGCATGCCCTGTGAGGATATCGATGATCATGAGTGTGATAGCTGTGACGATTTTCTGGATCCAACCCATCCGGCGTTCTCGGTAGATGATATTATTATCCATCCTGGCAAAGAAGGCATGGACTACCAAGCTCAATCATTTGGTCCGGCCACAAGCTCAACCGGAAGCAAACAGTCCCGCATCGATTATGAGCTTTTAGCCGCCGACCTGACAATGCAGAATAATAAGTTCAACTGCGAAATCCTTAAGCGCGGTGGTGTACCTTCCTCCAATAATGTCATTGTCACCGAGATATTTCATGATCAACCGCAGTTGTTCGGCTTTCCTCTAATTTCCAATCCATTCACAGACCCGTTTCCGCTGTATACCCATACGATAATGCGCTTGATTGGCGCTGCTCGAAGTACAGGGAGTGCTAATGGCAATCTTCTCAGTAATATTAGCACGATGGGGCCTCTGTGTTTAGCCTACCCGTTGACCGCACGACAAAGTATCATCGATGGTGTAGCGATAGGATCTACTATCGATATTTTGGATGGTAAAGATAGTGGCGGCGGCGGTGGCGGTGGTGGTGACTGGGGTTGGTTAACTTGGAATCCGGGCGAGGATGATGAAAATTACTTGGGCCTTGAACTCGAATATATGCAAATATCGGGCAATGATTTCACCAACCCAGCCGTCCTTAATGATCATACTCTAAATGTTGGCGATTATGTGACATCGTTAGATGGTACAGTAAACTCCAATGATACCAGAGATTTAATGGAGTCGCTTGTGGGCCAAGAAATTATTATTCCTATTTGGGATAATAATGATCCCAACGGCTATGACACATTCTATAATCCGAATCGTCACCCCCCACACGTTGGCGCTTACCTGATTAGCAGCTTCGTAAAGGTAAGAATTGACTTTGCCGGTAATATCAATATCCCAGGTAAAACGATAACTGCTACCTATTTAGGCCCTGCTGACGAGTGTAATCCTTAAAATCTTCTCTGAATAGAAATTGAGAAACAAAAACAAGAGCGCCTCTTTGCAGGCGCTCTTTCTATTTGTCGGTAAAAGCATTATCGAGATTTATTTGTTGTGCTATAATTAACTTACAGTTCAGGCAAACCTCTATTGATTGAATGGCTAAAATTAGATGCACTGCAATAACTGCGGCTTCGATAACCCGAATGGGATGAAATTTTGTGGGCAATGCGGCCAGCCTCTCAAGCGACAATGCCCCGGCTGCGGTTTCGATAATCCTGCTAACTTCAACTTCTGCGGCCAATGCGGTACGGCGTTAGAATTGAGCATTGAGAATGAAGAATTTAGCAATCACTCAACGTCCCAAACGCCTCAAACTCTACCCATTCACGAAGCGGAACGGCGTCAACTAACGGTCATGTTTTGTGATCTGGTGGGTTCGACGTCGCTGTCGGAGCAGCTTGACCCGGAAGATTTCAGGGAAGTCGTGCGAGCCTACCAGCTCACAGCCGCTCAGGTAATCGGCCGGTTTGAGGGAACCATTGCCCAATATTTGGGCGACGGCCTGCTGGTCTATTTTGGTTTTCCGGTGGCTCATGAGAATGATGCTCACCGAGCGGCGCTGAGCGGCTTAGGGATAATCGAAGAGATGAAAAACCTCAACGTGCGACTCCAGCAGTCGATCCGAACTCGAAGCCGGGGGCCCTTAAGGTTGGCAGTACGAATTGGTATTCACACCGGGCTGGTCGTCATCGGTGAAATTGGGAGCGGGGCCCGGCGTGAACAGTTGGCTGTGGGCGAAACCACCAATATTGCCGCCCGCTTGCAAAATCTGGCCAAACCCAATACGGTGGTGATCAGTGTCTCGACCTATCGGCTGGTGGAGGGCTTCTTTGCCTGCCGGCCGTTAGGGTTTCAGTCGCTCAAAGGCATTACCCGCCCTTTGGAAATATATCGGGTACTGCGTCAGAGCCGCGCCCGCAACCGGCTGGATGCAGCCAAAGCCGCGATGACCGGCCTGACCCCGCTGGTGGGCCGCGAGGAAGAGATGCGGCTGCTGTCGGCGCGCTGGGAGCAGGCTAAAGAGGGCAAAGGCCAGGTATTGCTGCTGAGTGGCGAAGCCGGTATTGGTAAGTCGCGCCTAATCCGGGTTTTTAGGGAGCAGTTGACCGGCGAACCTCATCTCTGGCTGAGCTGCCATTGTTCGCCCTATTATCAGAATACGGCGCTCTACCCCTTTGTTGATCTGCTTCAGCGACTGCTCCGCTTCAAAGAACACGACTCGCCGGGGCGCAAACTCCAGAAGTTGGAAACCGCGCTGGATCAGTACGACTTGCCTCGGACCGAAAC
>JAGRCC010000595.1 GCA_020433785.1 Anaerolineae bacterium | reverse complement strand
GCCCAATGCCCGTCTGACGATATGGACAGTTTTCAAGATGTCAGCCGCCACAAATATTTCAACACGAACAACCTGTGGCTCAATCTCCCGGCGCTTAAGGCCATGCTGCAAGCTAAAGACAATATTCTGGGCCTGCCCATGATCCGCAACAGCAAAACCGTCGATCCCCGCGACAGCGGCTCAACGCCGGTCTACCAATTAGAAACGGCGATGGGTTCGGCCATCGGGATTTTTCAAGGAGCCGGGGCGATCCGCGTGCCGCGCACCCGTTTCGCCCCGGTCAAAACCACCGAAGACCTGCTGGCTATTCGCTCCGACGCCTACATCTTAACCGATGATTATCGCATTGTCGGCAATCCTGAGCGAACCCTGGAGCAAATTGTCATTAGTCTAGACAAAGCCTATTATAAACTGATCGATGACATGGAGGCCCGCTTTCCACACGGCGCACCCTCGCTGATCGATTGCGAGCGGTTGGCTATCACCGGTGATGTCACCTTTGGGCCGGATGTTGTTCTCAGCGGCGCAGTCCAAATCATCAACGAGTCAGATGAGCAGCGCCAGGTTGAAGCCGGTGCGGTAATTGAGGCTGAGAAAGTTCTATAACAATTAATAGATAGCTAAAATTCTATTTTCCCAGCAATGTCGCTGACGAAAGGAGTCCACCAATGATTGTTGGCATCCCCCAAGAAATTAAAGATAACGAGTACCGCGTGTCAATGACGCCGACCGGCGTCCACCAATTGGTTCGAGCCGGCCACACCGTGCTGGTCGAGACCGGCGCGGGCGACGGCAGCCACTTTCCCGATGAGCAGTATACCAAGGCCGGGGCCAAAATTGTGTCGGCCGAGGCGGCCTGGACGCAGGCTAACCTGGTTGTCAAAGTCAAAGAGCCGCTGCCCGCCGAGTATCCCTACCTCCGGCCCGATTTGGTGCTGTTCACCTATCTGCATCTGGCCGCCGACGAACGCCTGACACGGGTGATGATCGACAGCGGCGTGACCGGCATCGCCTACGAGACGGTCGAACTGCCCAACGGCACGCTGCCCCTGCTGACGCCAATGAGCGAGGTGGCCGGCCGGATGTCGATCCAGATTGGGGCGCACTACCTGGAACGCCACGAGGGCGGTCGCGGCAAGTTGCTGGGCGGCATCCCCGGCGTGCGGCCGGCCAACGTCATTATCTTAGGCGGTGGGGTGGTCGGCACCCACGCCGCCAAAATTGCCTTGGGAATGGGGGCCAGCGTCACACTGATGGACATCAACCTGGACCGCCTGCGCACCTTGAATGAAACGCTGCACGGTCACTTCACCACCTGGTTCTCCAATCCCATTGATGTTGGCCGGGGTGTGCGCCGGGCCGATCTGGTTATTGGGGCGGTGTTGGTCAAAGGGGCCAAAGCGCCGCAGTTGGTCACCCGCGAGATGGTGGCCCGAATGAAGCCGGGCAGTGTGGTCATCGATGTGGCGGTCGATCAGGGCGGTTGTATCGAAACCACCCGGCCCACCACTCACTCAAATCCGACCTTTATGGTGGACGGCGTGCTTCACTACTGTGTCGCCAATATGCCGGGTGCGGTGCCTCGAACCAGCACCTACGGCCTGTCCAACGCGACGCTGCCGTATGTGCTCAAGCTGGCTAACCAAGGGTTTACCGATGCGGTCGCTAATGATCGATCCCTGGCTTTGGGCGTCAACATATATAATGGTAAAATCATCTATCAAGCCGTGGCAGAGGCGTTTAATCTGCCCTATAATCCTTTAGATTCAGGACTTACGCAGTTCCAAAGGTGACAGTCACTTATTGGCGATAAATCGAACATCTGGATGGCTCAACAGGTCGATTTAGCGTACGCAAGTGACTGTCACCTGGTTTTTGCGTAAGTCCTGAGATTTTCATATCTATTCAGCAGATCAGGTGACTGGCACTTAATCGCGGTAATCGCGGTGGCATATTTCATTTAGCGGTCTCGATTTAAGCCAAAGTGCCAGTCACCTCAATAGTAGAATTTCATAACTGATGAGAGAGCAAATTTTATGAGGTCATTTATTTCTAATCGAGTCCAACAAATTCCTCCCTCCGGTATTCGCCGTTTTTTCGATATCGCCGCCACTATGGACAACGTCATTTCGTTGGGCATCGGTGAGCCGGATTTCGTCACCCCCCGGCCCATTCTCGATGCCGGCTTGGCATCGCTAGAGGCCGGGCATACCCACTACACCTCCAACAGCGGCACCAGTGAACTGCGTGCCGGCGTCTCCAAACATCTGAATCGGCTCTACGGGGTCGAATATGACCCCGCTTTAGAGATTTTGGTCACCGTTGGGGTATCGGAGGCCATGTATCTGGCCATGACCACCATCCTCAACCCCGGCGATGAGGTCATTGTACCGCAGCCCTGCTTTGTGTCGTATGCGGCTGAAGTTAGCCTGGCCGGCGGCACGCCGGTGCCGATTGCTACCCGGGTGGAAAACAACTTCCAGGTAACGGCCGAAGAGGTCGAAGCGGCCATCACCCGCCGCACCAAAGCCCTGTTAATCGGCTACCCCAACAATCCCACCGGAGCCGTGCTGGAACGGCAAACGCTGGAAGACATTGCCCGCGTGGTCAAAAAACACGATATTTTGGTCATCTCCGATGAAATTTATGACCGGCTGGTCTACGACATTGAGCACGTGTGCGTGCCGTCGCTGCCGGGCATGTGGGAACGGACGATTTTGCTGGGCGGCTTCTCCAAGGCATACGCCATGACCGGCTGGCGGCTGGGCTTCGCCGCCGCTCCCCCCGAAATTTTGGGCGCGATGAGCAAAGTCCACCAATACACCATCATGTCAGCCCCCACTATGTCCCAAGAAGCCGGGCTGATGGCCCTGTCGAAAGGCGAAGAAGCGGTAGAGGATATGCGCCAGCGGTACAACCGCCGCCGCCGGCTCATTGTCGATGGCTTGAACAGCATGGGCTTAAGATGTTTCGAACCGCGCGGGGCCTTTTACGCCTTTCCGTCGGTACGCGGCACCGGCATGGACGACGCCGAGTTCGCCGAACGGCTGCTGGACGAAGAGCGCGTCGCGGTCATTCCGGGGCGTTCGTTCGGTATCGGCGGCGCGGGCTACGTTCGCTGTTCCTACGCCACCTCGTATGAAAAGATTGAGCAGGCTTTAGAGCGGATGGCTCGCTTTGTCAAGCGCCACGGGCTGGGCAGTTAACCAGAGTAATAAAGTTTACTTTGTTCTTGATGAGGACGTTACCGGAGCAACAAAGTTTACTTTGTTCTTGACTCGGTTATTAGCGGAGCAACAAAGTTTACTTTGCTCTCAACAAAGCTAGCTTTGTTGCTCCGGTTTGACAAAGCTAGCTTTGTCGCTCCAATGCATTTTCTTGGTTGAGATTGTTTCCTTGGGGCTTGTCTGCTTCTGAGGATAATTACATCTGCCGTTTCGTGGCCACCGGCCATACAATCACGTTCGTGATAGAACCGTCCGTCGCCTCCGACCTTACGATCACGTTCGTGATCAGACCGTCCGTTGCCTCCGGCCATATGATCGCATTCGTCATCAAATCCGTCCGAACCCACCGACCCTACGATCACATTCGTGATCAGACCGTCCGTCGCCTCCGGCCATATGATCGCGTTCGTCATCAAATCCGTC
>JAGRCC010000594.1 GCA_020433785.1 Anaerolineae bacterium | reverse complement strand
TATAGCAGAAAAATAGCCAAATTGAGAACCAACACGAAAATACAGACGGTTAATAGATCCGCCGGAGTGAGGCGCTGCCGCCATCGCTGCGGCCAACGCCGGAAGGTTTTTCGGATAGGAGTAAGTCGGCCAGCGTTAACCTGGTTTTCGATGAATGTACGTAGCGTGATGGCTCCTCCACTGAATTGGAACGAAAGTAGCAGTAGAGGATAAATCAGCATCCGTTCTAACCGCATCGGAAGCATTAGTTCATGATATGCCTGGGCTTTAGGGCTGCTCAACAACGCGCCATCCGGTTGCCGAGTGAGTTCGGCGGATAGATTGTCGGCATTTTGGCCGATGCCGGTTGCCCAGAAAATAATAGGACTGAGCACAATGACCCCGATGATCACCCAGAAGAGCCAACCCCAGATTTTGTAATGAACCCTAGGAACTGACCAATTAGCTATCATGACTATTCTTGCGCTCCGAGACCTGAAACTGGACCATATCTGTGACGCCGTTTTGAGTTTCCATCTCGCTCAGAGTGCGAGCGACCTCTTCGATAGCCAGGCGCTGTTTGCGATAAAGATCGGCTTCACTCATAGCCAGCCGGTGGGCGATATCGCGAACGCGCATACCCTGAATAAATTTTAGTTCGAGAATATTGTAGATGAGCCATTCCGCCGCCGTTAATTGACGTTCGCCGTCGGGGCGCTGCTTTTCGATGGCTTGTTCCAGCACAGCCCGCAATGCTTTGGACTGGTTGCCATCGTTTTCGGAAATCGCCTCCTGAACGACCCGCAGGTTAAGCAGGGGACTTTGAGTTAGCTTTGGCCCGCCCCAGTAATGGCTGAGGGCGTCTTTAACCATTTTGCTGAAGTCAGGGGTATGGATGGGGTTTTCTTCGGTCAGTAGGTTAAGATTGGATGCACCGGCATAACTGACGGCGCTGCTCAAGCGTTGCACGCGCTTGATGTCGGGAATGATGCTGCGTAGGGCGGTAAAAATCTGCTGCTGCAGCCGTCGATCTTCCAGCGCCTGTTCGGCATGGTCTAGTAACAGCGCGGTTATCTCCTCCTCATCCGGGGTCAGATCATACTCGGCGGCCCTGGCTTCGATCCCCAGTAACCCCAGTGAGCGATCGCGCGATTGCGTTTTGAGGATGACAAACCAAAAGTTGTTCTGAATGATAAAATGGAAGCCGTCGCTGCCATTTTTTTGAGCGATCAAGGCGTTGACGTCGATATTGGCGATGGCTTCCTCGATGTCGTCGATAGGGCCGGTGTAGGCTTCTAGGCGTGGTCCTTGGTTAGCGGCCAAGTTGTAAATAAAGCCGGTTCGTACCCGCAGGCTTTCACATAGGATGATCAGAATATTCTCCAATGCTTGTTGTAGATCAGACGTTGTTAACAAGCGCCGGTCCAGTTCCGAAATCCATTTGATCTCATTGCGATCCTGGTAAAAAATGATGCTGTCGATAGCCGGTTTAAGCAGATTAATCAGCAGTTGCGATAAGACGATAACGGTGACGATTGAGGTCGCCAGAATTAATTCACGAGGTAAGCCCAAGATTTGCTGCTGTTCCGGTAAAACTTGGATAATTGAGATGACAATGGCCGCGACGAAAGAGCCACGCAGCAGCAGGTGAATGAGATTGTGCTTGATAACGCGGTCGGGTGACATCGCCCCAAAAAAGACCACGCTGTAAGCCATGACAATAATCATCATGGCGATGCCGAGGTTAACCAAGAACAAGGTGATAAATAGAATGACCGGCGGCATCAGTTTGGGTGTATTAGCGATAAGCATGTAAGGGTACACCCCTAGCGCCGGAGCCACGAAGGAGATAGCCAGGTAGGTCATCCGTTTCCGCGCCCCTGAGGTTAGACACCGTGCCCTGGCCCGATAGACTTTATATGCTCCCCACAGCAAGGTGGTATAAAAGTAACAGGTGAATATCCAGAAGAAAGGTCCGGACCTAAACTGGGTCACTCCTGGCGAATAAAACGGGTCGCGGACCAGGTAATCGGTGTGAATAGCTAGGAGTAAAATTAAAAAGCCGAAAAAGTAAGCCAGGAAAACCGTAAAACGTCGTCGGGGTGAGATAGCGTTAGTCGCCCTAAGTAAAACATCGGCAAAATGGAGATAGGCCGCCGGAATAAAAGCGATACCAATCCACTGAAATTTAAGCCAGGGAATGGCATCTTCGATGTTGGTTACTTTGTAAAGCGCCACATCGCCGGCATAGGCAAAGCACATACAGGCCAGGAGAATGGCAAAGGCTCGGCCAATTGAACTCCTTAAGTTGTAAGTGAACATATAAACAAATAAGGAGAAAGCAATAATAACAATAGCTGAAGACAGAGCTTCATTGAGACGGGTAATTATAAAGGTGAAAGTTAAAGCGGTCTCCATAGTTGATCACAACTGGAATAGATACAAATCGGAAAAATAAACTTTTTGGTTTTCTCAGAACAGTTAAAGGGTAATTCTACGAGGGTGTATTTCGAAGTTAGTCGCACTTTCTGGGCCTTAAATCGATTTGGCAAAAAAAAGCGCAATGTCCCCATTGGCGTAATATCGCTCATTATAGCCGCAGAATTTAAAGCCATGTTTCTGGGCAAATGAGATTAATGGATGATTCTTGGTTTGAGCTTCAAACATGATTCGGGTAAGACTCTGTTCAATCGCCCATTGTTTGCCGGCCTCCAACAAAACAGACCCATAACCCTGCCGCCGGTAATCTTTGTCGATAACCAAGTTGGAAACCCATAGCAACGTTTGCCACGGTTCAAACTGAGCGTCTAGAAAGCCAACAATATCGCCGCGTTTGTTATGTACCACCAAAAAGCAGTTCCCCTCCTCCCAATGAGCCAGCAGTTCATCCGGGGAACGGGGGTAGGTTACCTGCATCGGACGCGGCAGCCGCACGGCATCAAACCGGATATCGGTTCTGCGCCCG
>JAGRCC010000593.1 GCA_020433785.1 Anaerolineae bacterium | reverse complement strand
TGGCCGCCTTCATCATAGCCGATGTAGCCGGGCGGCGCGCCGATGAGCCGGCTGACGGTGTGCCGCTCTTGATACTCGCTCATATCAATGCGCACCATGTTGGCCTCGTCATCGAACAGGAATCCGGCTAAGGCACGGGCCAATTCAGTTTTACCGACCCCGGTTGGCCCTAAGAAAATGAAGCTGCCGATGGGCCGGTTGGGATCTTGCAGGCCGGCTCGGCTGCGGCGAACGGCGTTGGCTACTGCGGCGATGGCTTCATCCTGGCCGACCACGCGCTGGTGCAGTCGGTCTTCCATTTTTAGCAGTTTTTCCACTTCACCTTCCAGCAGTTTAGAAACCGGAATGTTGGTCCAGCGGGCGACCACTTGAGCAATTTGCTCGGCGTCCACTTCCTCTTGCAGCAGCGAGCCCTTGGCCTGAAGTTCGTTGAGTCTTTGTTCCTGGGTCTGGACTTTGGTTTCGAGTTCGCGCAAATCGCCATAACGCAAGCGGGAAGCCGTGGCCAAGTCGGCGACACGTTCGGCCTGCTCGATTTCGATGCGCTTCTGCTCAATCTGTTCTTTGAGCTGGCGCATCTCTTGAATGGCCTGTTTTTCGTTCTCCCACTGCACTGTTAGGGCCTGGCTGCTTTCGCGCAGGTCGCTGAGTTCGGCTTCCAACTTTTCGAGCCGCTCCTGGCTGGCTTTGTCTTTCTCTTTTTTCAACGCCTCGCGCTCAATCTCTAGCTGCATGATGACCCGGTCGACAGCATCGAGCTGCGTCGGTTTGCTGTCGATTTCAGTTCGAAGGCGCGCCGCGGCTTCATCGATCAAGTCGATGGCTTTGTCGGGCAAAAAGCGGTCAGAAATGTACCGATGGCTGAGCGTAGCCGCCGCGATTACCGCGCTATCCTGAATGCGAACGCCGTGATGCACTTCATACCGTTCTTTGAGGCCGCGTAGAATACTGATGGTATCTTCAACGCTGGGCTCATCAACCAGCACCGGCTGAAAGCGGCGTTCCAGAGCCGCGTCTTTTTCAACATACTTGCGGTACTCGTCCAGGGTCGTCGCACCGATGGTGTGTAGTTCGCCGCGAGCTAGCATGGGTTTGAGCATGTTGCCGGCATCCATGGCCCCTTCGGCTGCGCCCGCACCAACAACCGTGTGCAACTCGTCGATGAACAGGATGATTTGGCCGTCGCTGCCGGTGACTTCTTGCAGCACGGCTTTGAGCCGCTCTTCAAATTCGCCCCGATATTTGGCACCCGCGACCAGCGAGCCCATATCGAGCGCAACGATCTTTTTATTCTTCAGCCCTTCCGGAACATCGCCGCGTATAATACGCTGGGCTAAGCCTTCGACAATGGCCGTTTTGCCAACACCGGGATCGCCGATGAGTACCGGGTTGTTTTTGGTTCGGCGGCTGAGCACCTGGACCACGCGCCGGATTTCATCATCGCGGCCGATAACCGGATCGAGTTTGCCTTTGCGAGCCAGATCGGTTAGATCCCGCCCGTATTTAAGCAGGGCTTCGTACGTGCCTTCCGGATTCTGGCTGGTCACACGCTGGCTGCCGCGAATACGGGTCAACGCCTGCAAAACCGCATCATGAGTAATGCCATAGCGTTGCAATAGCTGAGCCGCTTTATCGCCGGAGTCGGTAATGGATAGGAGCAGGTGCTCGGTCGAGACGTAGTCATCTTTCATTTTCTGGGCCAGGTTTTCGGCGTTGCGTAAGATGTTGTTAAGTGAGCGAGAAAGGCCCGGTTGCGAACCCCCGTAAACTTTAGCCGCACTACGCAGTTCAGTCTGGAGGGTCTGGGCTAGAGTGTCGGGATTGACGGCCAGGTGCTGGGCAATTTGCGGAACCACACCGCCTTGTTGAGTTAGCAACGCTAACAATAGGTGATAGGGTTGTATTTCGCTGTGACTGTACTCTTCAGCCAGACGTTGAGCCTGAAGCACAGCCTCTTGAGCTTTTTCAGTAAATTTGTTTAGATTCATTAACGTAACCTCCGTCTAGTTGATGTGTTTTCTCGACTGAGTAAGTGGGTTATTCATCAAGATCACTTAGGGTACAAGCAGCACAATCAAGGTGCAAGTAACTTAGTAATCTGCATTGTAAATTTATTGTCTAAATTAACTATATGACATAACTGTTAGAATCGCGATAGATTTATGTTAGCGGCCTATAAGAAACGATTTGTGATTTAACAAGCGGTTGGTAAAATGAAGGTACTACAATAGGTACATCCGCCAATTTTCGCTTTTCAGCTTAAAACATAGTCCCCTGATTTGAATAAATGGATTACATTGGTGAGCTTAGTTGAGGAGACGGTGCCACAGTGCAAAAGAGTTCTAGGCCTCGCTTAGAAAGAGAGCAAGCCCAGCTTTTCTATAAAATAAGCCGAGATCTCGCTGCCGCCAAAAATCCGGACGAACTCTTGGCTGTGATTATTGACAATGTTAATGAACCGCAGGTGCAAACGGCTTCGCTGTGTCACATAGAGGTTGATCAAGATAGCACACCGGCTTGGATGCAAGTTGTAGCTACTTGGGAGCAGCCGGGGCAGGCGGGTGTGGCCGGATATCGGATGCAGT
>JAGRCC010000592.1 GCA_020433785.1 Anaerolineae bacterium | reverse complement strand
AGCGTCCTTCGCTCTCTTAGCGCGATGGCTTTAGCCTCGCGCCGTTTGGCTTGCCCGGAGCATAGTCGAAGGGTTAGCCTCGCGCCCTGTGGCCCGGAACGATCCGGCCTACGCCCTCCCCTTGCCCCTATAGATTGTAGTACTATTGTCAACGGCGGCGGTTTGTGGGATAATAAACTTAAGAAAGGAGCCATCCGATGCGTATTATCACCCCAAACGAGATTGAGCAGGCGGCCTGGGAGGGCCGCCTGGAGCCGCTGGGCCAAACCTATAAAGGCGGCGACGTTCAAGCCAGAGTGACCTTGGGCGAGCCGGCCTGGTGGTCGGCGGAGGAAGCGCTGGAGAGCCAGACCGGCCGCCAGTGGACCTTCCCGGCCGATGACCGGCGCTACAGCCTGCTGCGCCTGGCCTGTACCCTGCATCCCCTGACCGAGGCCCGCGCCCGCTACAGCGAGGCCACCCTGACCGCCTACCTGCGCCCCGTCCAGGGCAGCCAACCCGTTGTGGCCCACGACCTCTACCCGACCCGCCTGACCGCCGAGACCACCGGTAAGCTGACCCTCAGCCTGGGGCCGGAGCTAAAGTTCGCCAAAGCCATCGAAGCCAAAGTGGGCAGCGCCGGCGTGGAGATTGACTACCGCCAGGTTTTCCCGGTCATCCAGAGCTACGGCCTGAGCGAGAGCCGCCCCTACTGGCACTTTAGCCATCACGCCAGCCAGCCCCTGCTGGGCAGCCAGTTTGTCTACCTGGTGCTGGCCGCCCCGGCCGAGGCCCACGGCGCGCGCCTGAGCCTGGAACTGACCGCCACGGTCGAAACCCGCTTTGGCCCTATCCGGCTGGCCCCGCCGCAAGCCGCGATGGACAGCCTCAGTTGGCGGATCGGGGCCTGACCGGCACTATAAAGAAATAATTAACAATTGTAACTACCCAGCCATCATGTCATTTCGAGCGACGAAGGAGCGAGAAATCCCCCAAGTCGCTGTTGGCAATCGACCCTCCGGGGGATTTCTCGGCAAAAAACGCCTCGAAATGACATGCCTGAGCCGTTACCTATTAACTATTAATTATTATTCCCTCTAGCCCGAAGGAGCCACCCATGCTGGAACTATCCGTCCGTTTTACCGCCGCCGATGACGCCGCGCCGCTCAGCGTGTCCCTGTTCCGCCCGGACACCGGCGTCGCCGCCGACCCCGCGCCGTTTACCCCGCCGCTGGACGACCCGGAACTGGCCGATCTGCGCTGGTATCTGGAAATCTTCTCCACCTGGCCGACCGGCCCGGACTACCAGCGGGCCGAGCGCATTCAAAGCCGACTTGATGAATGGGGCCGTGCTTTGCGAACAAGCATTATGGCTGGCGGTGAAGATGCGGTGAGTCTGTGGCAGCAGTTTGTTGATGCGCCAACCAGAGGCAAACTGCTGACCATCGACGCCACCGACCCCCGCGTACTGCGCCTGCCTTGGGAACTGCTGGCCGATAAAGGAGGACACATATTTAAACGGCGAATTAGTGTGAGGCGACGCTTACAACAGCCAACTACCACATCTATCAACACTTTCAAGTTGCCGGTGCGTATGCTGGTAATTGTCTCTCGACCCGATGATGCCGGGTTCATCTCCTCTCGAGCTGTCTCCCAACCGTTGCTCGATGCTTTGGCTGAGTTGGGAGGCCAGGTGGAATTCGAGTTCCTCTATCCGCCCACACTTACGGCGCTAACTGAACGCCTGGAAGCCCCCAAGTTACCGCCGATTCACATCGTCCATTTTGATGGTCATGGCGTATATGACTCATTACAGGGGCTGGGTTACTTGCTCTTTGAAGACGACGAACACAAATTGGATCGCGTTGATGCCGATCGTTTAGGGACATTGCTATATGATTGCGGTATTCCTTTGATGGTTCTTAACGCCTGCCAAAGCGCCAAGCAAGACGTGAGCAACCCCTACGACAGCGTTGCTGCCCGTCTCATCCGAGCCGGAGTAGGCAGCGTACTGGCAATGAACTATTCGGTGCTGGTGACGGCCGCCAGAAAATTCGTTACTGCCTTTTATGGTGGGCTGGCTACCGGATTAACGGTTGGTCAGGCTGTAGACAAGGGTCGCACTAGACTATTGGCGGACGAGAAACGCCACACGATCTCCCGCCGCAACGACAAGGGCGACCTGGTCGAAGAAACCATCCGCCTGCGCGACTGGTTCCTGCCTGCCCTCTACCAACAAGCCGCCGACCCGGTCGTCTTTAGCCCTGACTCCCCCTCGCCCGAAGTTGGGGAGCCGGGGCCGGGGGGTGAGGGCTGGCCCGCCGCCCTGACCACGCCGACCGCGCCCGGCGGCTTGCCGGCCGACCCCCGCCACGGCTTCCACGGCCGCTCCCGCGAGATGCTGCACCTGGAGCGCGCCCTGGCCGAGCACGCTGTGATCGTGCTGCACGGCTTTGGCGGGCTGG
>JAGRCC010000591.1 GCA_020433785.1 Anaerolineae bacterium | reverse complement strand
CCTTTCTTTGTTTACACTGTAATTACATAGGTTTCGTCTCCTTTGTCTAAAAAATGGCTTCTTTATCTATGCATAGGTTGGGTTGAGCCAGATAAATCTAGTGGATCGAGCAAATACTGGATCCACTGTTATCGGGACAGGGCTAATTTTCGGCAAACCCAACAATAGAAGCGACATGTTCTGCTTTAGACATGGGTTAACCCAACCTATCTTTATCGCCTCAATGGTGTTAGACACGTTTCTATGCAAAAGACATTACATAACTTGACAAATTAGCCTATTGCCGGGCTCAACCGCCGGCCGGTGGTAAGCCAGTCGTTTAAAATTGAAAAGATGTTCATAAGAGACATTGTCCGTGGTCGAGTTGCCGCCAAAGGTGCCGCAGCCGAGCGTCAGCGAAGGGGTCAGGCCGGTATCCAGCCCAATTCCCCCGGTTGCACCCGGCGCGTTGACTAAAATACGGCTGGCCGGCATCAGTGTCCCAAATTGTTGAATGAGATGCCCATTGTTCGAATGGATGATAGCCGTATGGCCGCGACCGAAGTTATTGAGCAAAGTTTGGCACACATCTAGTCCTTCTTGTTCGTCGCTGACTGTCACCAGGCTTAACACGGGGGCCAACTTCTCCGCGGCTAATGGATTGTTCGGGCTTATGTCACTGGTCGGGTTAATAATGAGCTTGATCAGATGATCCCGCTTGATCCCCAGGTTGACCGCAATTGTCTCGGCCGATCGGCCAACGAGGTCTCCTCGCAACTGGCCGGTCCGGGGATCGATAGCTCCGGCTCGGAAACGGACGACTTCCGCCGGGGTCAGAATGGCCGCCCCCAACCCGAGCAGAGCTTCGATGAATGGTTGACGCACTTGGCGACAGACGACCAGATTTTGCTCAGAGCAACAGATGACGCCATGATCGAAGGTTTTGCTCTGGATCACTTTCGTTGCTGCCTGTTGGAGGTCGGCATCGGCCGTAATCAAGACGGGGGCATTACCTGGTCCGACGCCGATGGCGGGCGTTCCGGAACGGTAAGCGGTGTTGACCAGGCGGGGGCCGCCTGTGGCCAGGATCAGAGCGACATCCCGGTGCTGCATCAACAGGTTCGTCTGCTGCCGTGACTGGGTAGGATTAACCGCTTGGATCAGATCAACCGAGGCTCCGTACTGCTTAAGAACCTCTTGAATGATGGTCGTCAGCTTCAAGCCGAGTTGAGTCGTCCGCCGTGAAAAACTCAGAATGAGGGCGTTGCGAGCTTTAAGGGCAATCAGCGTTTTGAAAATGGCGGTCGAGATAGGGTTGGTGGCCGGGATCAACCCCAGGACAACGCCAACCGGCGCGGCAAAGGTGGCGATTCCCTGCTCGTTGTCGACTGAAATTAGACCCGGCCCCGGTTTGCCAACGAGCGATTGGTAGACGGTGAGGCTGCCAAATCTGGCTTTTTCGGCCTTGTCGGCGATATTACCGATATGAGACTCCTCAACCGCAACGGTCGCCAGCATTTCGGCCTGGCTGGCTACAGCCTGGGCTAGGGCCAGAAGTAGGGCCTCAACCTGGGCTTCTGACCAATCTTGGAGAGTTTTTTGGGCAAATTGGGCCCGAGAAACCAGTGCCTCTACCTCGGGATCGGGTAGAGCCGGCTGGTCTAAGCGTTGCTCCTGAAAATTTGGATCCGCATCCCGAGGCGGGACCCCGCGTTTTTGTCGGTGTCTCAGAGACCCAGTCATCATCCCGCGACCGTTTAGCCGAAAAAATATTTCTTTAAAATTAAGGTTACTCAATTGGGTTAGAACCATCTCAATCTCCTTAGAAAAGAATAACCATAAAATGAGTGAGAGGGTCGGGATAAAATGGGTGTTCCTTTTTCTCTCCCACTATGATTTCATATAGGGCGGAAATAATTGCTAGTTTAGCCCATCTTACTTGCAGGAGTTATTGATTTCCGGCCAACAGCCGGTCATCATTCAGCCGAGACGGTTCAAGATACGGGTCCAATTCATCCAACGTAAAATATTCATCTCCGCGATAGAGAACCGCGCTATCTGGAGCAACCAAGACTACGGCCGGGGACTCTAATCCCCAGCCGTAGTCAGTCTCGCTCAATTCCGGTAACCAGTCGATGTGATGCTCAACGGCATCAACGTTCCATCCCAACAGAGGCAACATCGGTTCGTCCCCATCGACTTTCATTGGAATAGCATAGACCGGGACGCTGACCAGGTTCACCGTCTGTAGGGTGTTTGGATCTAATTTGGCCTCGACCGCCTCCAATGTCAGGCAATAGCGTCGCCGGCAGACCTCCACCGGGTAGAAAAGGATCAAGGTAGACCGGTCGTTGTCAATCGCCTTGGACGCGGGTATTGTCTGCCTAGCGGACCAGGACTCATCGAATTGCGCGGGCAAAGCTTGCATCGATTGCTTCCTCGTAACTATCAAGCCTGCACATAGTAGAACGGTCAATCCGACAAAGGCGGTCGAGAAGATCACCGCGATCCCAAGTTGGCTTGAGGCAAACTTTCGTTGGTTTGATGAGATTGACATGGTTTTATGCTCCTTTTTTGACTTGCTGATGCGCTTCAGTTTTGGGCAAAGGGGGACCGACTTATCCAGAATTGACCGGGCAGCACTTCGGATTTGCCTTTTTACCTCCGCTATCCCCATCATCGATCTCCTCTAACAAAGCAGCCATCAACGCTGCCGGCGATACAAACCCTGGCGCTGGACGGTGACGAAATGTGACCGTCTTAAGCGCCAGCACAAAAAACGATCAACCCGGCGACTTTTCAGCAAGACGGTAACGCGACCAGCCCTTAAAGAGGTTCACCACGCCTACTTTTCGGACAAACCAGACCACAAGGCTGGGTGAGAAGACTTGGGTCAGCAATAGGGGTCGTACCGGTTTAGGATTGACAATAACCTCCATCTCATTTCGGGTAACGGCCCGGACGACCGCCTTGGCAACCGCGTCTGGCGGCGACGTACCCAAAAGGAAGGGGGCTTCAAGCCCGGTGTTCTGTCTGGAGTTGTTATACATACCGACTTCTGAGATAAAGCCGGGACAGATGACAGATACGCCCACCGGATATCCTTCGCTCATGGCGGTCATGTGCAGGCTTCGAGTAAAGCCGACCAGACCGTGTTTTGTCGCAGAGTAGGCTTCTTGGTAGGGTGCCCCCAGTAAACCGAGAAGAGAGGCAATGTTGACAATGTGCCCTCCGCCTCGTTTGTTCATTTTCGCAAGAAACAGACGCGATAGAAGCATAGGCGCTGTAAGATTCACTTTAATAAGCTGGTCGATTGTCTCCGGGGCCAGCTGATCATAGGGATAGGCAATTTCTAAGGCGGCATTATTTACCAACACGTCGATACCGCCGGACTCTGCTTCGGCCCGCTCTACCAGAGCATAGAGCTGATCAGATTGTTCAACATCTGCCGGAATAGTCACGACTTGGCTACCCCGTGAGCGCAGATCGGCCGCTACCTTTTGCAGTTCCCCGGCAGAACGGGCGACTAATACCAGCTTCATTCCTTTTTCGGCCAACGTCCGCGCTATATAGGTTCCAACGCCTCGTGAGGCACCTGTTATCAAAGCTGTGTTACCTTGCAATGATTTCATGATTTTCTCCTTTGATTGATCAACTTCGACATTCACTCTGTACATTTATTCCTTGTCAGCTTAAATAGAGTACCGGCCAATATTAAGGCTGTGACCCATCTCTATCTTGACTGTTACACCAATAGCATACCAAGCAGGCCGTTTCTAAACCGTTGCTTGACAGTAAATTTAGCGTTTCTTTTGCCGTTATTTGGCGTTGCTTGGAGAGTACTATGCAAGCAACCAGGTTTTTAAGCCTTAATAAGGAGGCGCTTATTGCTCCAAATAGCTATTAATTAGGCATAAAAAATTAATTTTCTAAAGTTGGGGGTTAAAAATGGAGGAGCTAAGGGGCTAACGTGAGTCAGACCGGAGATCGTAGCCGGATTGTAATGCCCGCTTATAGGTGGCTTGCGTCTCCGAATTAGGTTCGGCTCCAAATTCTTGCTGTAAAATTTTGACACACGCTTGATAAGCCTGCATGGCGGCGGTTCGATCTCCGTTTTGAATGTGCAAACGCATCAAACTTTGATAGGTTCCTTCCTCCAGCGGATCGAGCTCTAACAACCTTTGAGCATAGCGGAGACCCAATGCGTAAGCCTGTTGCGCTTCAAGTAAGGCAACCAACTGCTGTAAAGCCCCTATGACTGCCTTGTGGAACCGCTGCCGCACCGGATAAATCCAGTCATCGTAGCAGCCGGGTAATAACGCGCCGGTGTAGAGATCGACTACTTTGATCAACAGTGCCTGATCCGGATGTTGGTATTGGTCCTGATTTAAGTAGTCTTGCAGTTCAAGTACATCCAGAGTAAACGATGCGCCGGCTCGCCATTGAACCGTTTGCGAATCGGACTGAACGAATGTGTCGACCTCAGGTAGGGACTGACGCAGCTGGTAAAGGAGCTTACGGAGGTTGGTGCGGGCCTGGCTTTCGGTTGAGTCCGGCCAAAAGAGAAAAGCCAGATGTTGGCGAGGCAGGGCAGTATCGCGGTTCAAAACCAGATAGGCTAGCAGC
Source organism: Anaerolineae bacterium (assembly GCA_020433785.1). The sequence goes on along the minus strand of JAGRCC010000591.1, from coordinate 9,317 downwards.
GATTGTAGACGCGGGCTGTTCATGGTTGCCACCAGGTCGTTGTTATAGGTAAGCCGGAATTTACCAAAAAGTTGAATCTGCAACGCGGGGGCTTCGACGGCAGCGAGCGTCCCGGGTGGTTTACGCAAATCAAGTTGGACCAGAACTTCTACCAACGCCTGGGCCGTGGGGTATCGCTTATGAGCAGCCTTGGAAACAACCGTCTGTAATACTTCGGTCAAACCAGGTGGCGCATCTTTGGGCCAAGATCTGGAAAACTTTGGCGGTTTGAAGTGGGCCATCATCACCGCAGCCGGCGTTTCACCTTGAAATAGCTGCTCTGCGATAAGCATTTCGTACAAAATGCAACCTAGCGCATAGATATCCGATTGGGGCGAGTTTCCTTCACCTTCCCACACCTCCGGGGCCATGTAGGCGGCTGTACCCACGATGTCGTCATCCTTGGTGACCTGTGTGCTGACCTCGCCGATAAACTTAGCCATCCCAAAATCGCTTAACAAGGGTCCTTGTTCCGGATCCATTAGGATGTTGGCCGGTTTCAAGTCGCGGTGTAGAATTTGCTGCTCGTGGGCGTAATCCAACCCCTTGCCGATCGCGGTGATGATCTTTAAGGCTTGAACCCAGGACAAGGGGCCTTGGGCGGTAATCAATTTCTCCAGACTGGGACCCGCTACCAAACGCATGACAATGACCAGGCGTTCCTCGATCTCAACCACATCATAAATCGGTACAATTTTGGGATGATCTAATTGGGCAATGGTTCTGGCCTCCCGTTTGAGACGTAGAACCCACTCGGTGTGGCGAAGGAGAGTAGGGTGCAATTCCTTCAGCGCGACCAGCCGGCCAAGTTTTACATCGCGGGCGCGATAAACAATGGCAAAGCCGCCGCGCCCAATCTCCTCCAAAATTTCATACCGTCCCAATTTTTTTAGCGAGCCGAGAGGTGAGGTTTGATGCGTTAGAGACTTACTTGGCGCTTGATTTACCGTATCTATTGATGTGGCAGGCATTTGCGCGGTGACAAATTTAGCCCACATTTGAGAGGGGTAACGATAGGTCTCATTTTCGGTGATAAGCAAACATCGTTGCCTTAAATTGCGCAATATGCCCCGCAGATTGATCTCGTTGGCCTCATCGGTGGTTATTACGGGAGCGCGAGCCAGCGTGTTTTGCTCTATCTTTGTTAATGTATGCCAATAATATTGGAAATGCGCGTTCAATTCTCGTACAGCCCGCCGCTCGATCTCAGCCTGATCACGCGGCGTCTCGCAGGCGTAGAAACAGACAACCTGAAGCGCAAAGGGAAAGCCACCGGCCAAGTCGTAAAGAAATTTCTCGGTCCATCCGGGAAAATCAATTCCGACCTGCCCGCTTGGTTCTCGAATCAACTGTCGGGCTTCTTCTTCTAACATCAACCCCAGAAATAGTTGGGCGAAGATATTAAAAAAGGGGCTGGATAGAATCTCCTGGGAGCGACCCGAAAAGGTCAGATCAATGAGAGGTTGGACGGAGGCCGTTAGAAAAACCAGTTGATAGCGTCCGGCCGCGGCGCGCAGGGCGTTGAAAAAATGGACGTCCAACTCCGGATTCCGGCTCAACTGTTCAAATTCGTCAAGCACTAGAACTACGCGCAGTCCTTTTTGGTTAAGCCGGCGGATTGCCCCTTCAAAGGAGCGTCGAGTCGGCGTATCGATGGCCTTATCTAGGGTGGGTTCCGGGGGTAGATTTCGTTCGTCAAGGGAGGCCGCAATCTCGGCGGCAAACTGGCCAAAAATTTCGACTTGCCCACCTTCATTGAGGACGCTGCAATCAAGGTAAACGAACAAATTGTCTGTATCTAGTCTTAAACTTGGCCATACCTGGGCCCGCATCAGGTGAAAGAGCAGGGAGGTTTTACCAATTTTACGTGGTCCAACAATAGAAACAGATTGGTTGCTGCGCAGAAACGCGGCCAATTCGGTCAGTTGACGGCTGCGGCCGATAAACATATCCGCCGCACGCACCGGACCCCGCGAGACATAAGGATTATTCACGCAGCTACCTCATCAACGACCCGACTCAAAGATTTATTCTGCTCAACCCACAGTCCCAACAGCCCCAACTGCCAGCGATAGACCTCGCCCAGAGCAGGTTCCAGACCATCGCTTCTTTGCAAGATATCCCGCAGAGCCAGGCGGTGCAGCGCCTGGCTCACGGCCTGCCGTTCGATATTTACCCCGCGCTTGGCCAAATAATCCGCCACTTGTGCCGGGCTAACCTGACCTGTCAAAGGCATCATCCGGCTTAATGCGGTCAGTGACAACTGCTCTATCGGACTCGACTCCATCCAGAGATAGATAAAATGGGCTTTACCCGCCGTAAAGATCTCTTCCAAAGCCGCATTTACGTCTGCTACCGTCACATAGTTGCGTTGGCTTTGGTTGTGTCGATTGACCAGACTGTGGCAAAGCAATTGGAGAAAATAAGGATGCCCGGCCGTAACCCGCCACATCTTGTTCAATGCCAGATCGTCATAACGCAGTCCATACGCGGCGACCGGCTTCTGAATCAGCCGCAGAGCCTGGGGGCGTTCCAGGTAGGCAACGTGGCGGTAGAGGCTAAGATTAAATAAAACACTCCAATAATCCGCGACCAGCTCTTCCAGGCGATGGGTACCGCAAAATATCATACTTAAGTTGTCCGTATGCTGAATTAAGTGGCGTAGAAAGCTAAAAACTGAGGCGTCCAGGTTTCCGCGCTGAACGGCGGTTTCCAACTCCTCGAACTCATCGAGCAAGAGCAGCAGATGCCGCTGCCCGATGGCGGTCCGCGCCTGAGACAAGAACCGGCGCTCAAAGACAGACGCCGGACTGTCGGCGAAGTCGTCCACTTCCGGCGGCTCTAAGTGAAGGCCACAATCTTCCACGGCAAAAGCAATCTCCGTAGCCAGATTGACAAAGAAGTTGGTCATACCCGGATCTAGCCCCAGTGACTGACCATCCAGATAAACGGGCAGATAAGCCTCCCCTAATTGGGCCGGCAACTGCTTTAGCAGCGAAGTTTTGCCAGTCCGCCGCTGGCCGATCAGCACCAGGTTGTTGCGATGGGTCGCGGCCAAATTCTGCTCAATAAAAGTTAGCAAATCCTCTCGGCCAACAAAAAGGGGCGAGCCGGTTTGCAGAGGCGTCCCCACCACATAAGGGTTGGGAATAAACTGGAACTCCCCCGCGGCAGTTAACAAGTGGACGACATCGGCAAAGTTTTCCACCTGACCTGGGCCACGTGTGTCGGTGTAGGTCATGACAAAACCAACTCGAAATTGCTCCATCCCCGGCTTCATTTGGGGTCGGACCCGGAGTTCCACCGACGTTTCTTCACCAGGGGCCAAACGCTCAACCCAAGCCGTCTCGTCCACCACGGTGTATTCCAAGGTCGGCATCAAGGTTACGTTGAGATTGAGGGCTACACCCCGCCCCACATTACGCAGACTGAGGGTCAGGGTGACAATCTCATCCTGCCAAGTATGGCGGGTGAGAAGCCGGCAGCTAATCTGGGCTTGGGTTTGCAAGTCGCTCATGATGCCGGTGACCACCCCCAACCAGCTTTTGGCAATACCCTGAATAAGGGGTCGATCGGCACCGCTCAACTCGCTCTGGGCCAGACGGTCTACTTGCCCCAACCGCTCCACTGCGCTGGCCAAATAGGCCAGTTTATCTTGGGCGGTATCGACGCGTTCGTAAGCATAGAGAGCCTCGGCCACAGGGCTGAGTTGGGCCAGGGCTTGCGTCAAATGGGTCGCGAAGTTTTCCCGATCAAGGGAGGTAGGAGGCTGAGGAGTTACCTGAACGCCATTTCCCTGCACGCCTTCGCTTCTCAAAGCTTGGAGAGGAGTCAATAACCGCGTGATTTGCGTAATTGAACTGGCTGCCAATGTCGTCTGGCACAGTTGATAGACGGCGAGTGCCGCGGCCGCCTCCGGCCAGATTCTTGCCGATGGCTGCTCCAGTTGGGCAGTCAATGTGCGGAGACCGACCGGCAGCAGTTCGGACGCGGTTTGACTGGACAGGAAATAGTTGAAGCCTTCGGCCAGGTCGGCGGTAGGTTTCGCCTCCAAACTTTCCAAGACCGTGGGTAAGTGTCCCATTAGACTGGCGGCGTTGGTATCGTGTCCGGCCGTCTGGGCTAACGCATGGAGATTGCTCAGGGCCGTCTCGGGCTGGGATAGTAATGTCTGGGCCAACGCTTCCGCTCGCCCCAAAGGCGACTGGCGATACGCCTCCAAGCGCCGCTCGGCTGCTTCCTGACGTTTGCGCTCGGTAATGTCCCGGACAATACCCTGGTAAGCCAGAATGTCACCTTCCTCGCCCCGTCGAACTGTAGCACTTAGCAGGCAATCCAGCTCGGTTCCATCTTTTTTATGAAGTCTTACCTCGAAGTCTCTGACTGAGCCGGTTTGTTCTATAACCTGCTGAAATCTGGCTCGGTCGGCCGGGTCTGCGTAGAGATGGAAGACAGGTAATTGGACCAGTTCCGTCCGGGTATAACCAAACAGATCTAGCGTTGCCTGATTGACATCCACAATCTGGCCGGCCGGGGTGGTGATAAAGATAGCGTCTCGGGAGTCCTCGAACAGCGTGCGGTATTTTTGCTCTCTTTCGACGATGCCCGTATAAAGCCGGGCGTTTTCAAGCGAGACGGCGGCCTGAGCGGATAAGAGCTGCAGCATTTCCAAACGGTTCGCGGTAAAGGCACCGATGGTCAAGTTGTTTTCCAGGTAGAGCATGCCCAGCAGTTGGCCGTGGTTGATGAGGGGGGCGCACAAGATGGATTGGGGTTTGCATTGGACAACATAGGAATCACCGGTAAAGTCGCCCTCATTAACCGCATCATTGAGGACGATATTTTCTTGAGTACGAGCCACGTAATTGATGATGGCGGTAGGCAGGGGTGAGACGGTAGATGAAGCCTGGATGCTCTGAATGGGGATGGCTTGCAGCGCGGTAATCTCAATCTCGCCGCCAGCCTCGGTCTTCGCCTCAGCCTCGATCACCCACTGCCCAGCCTCGCCGGGTACCTGTGCCTCTTGCTCCAAAATCAGGCAGCCGCGTTGTGCGCCGGCGCTCTCGATGACAATTTTCATTAAGGTCGCCAGCAACTTATCCAATACAATCTCACCCGAAATGGCTTGAGAGGCTTTAATTACGCTGGTTAGATCCAGAGCTTGGCTATCGTGCTGTCCGGTGGTTGTTGTGGTAGCGGTTCGCGATTTGGTTTTACGAATCTCTGTTTGCTCGATTATTTGAGGATAGCGTGCCTCCAAATCCTGTATCTTGGCGACCGCGCCCCAGCGGGTGTAGGCGTAGTGAGCCTGACCCAGATAATGTTCGGCCAGACGGTCTTGCCTGCGGCTCAGGTAAAATTCGCCCGCCAACTCATAGGCCAAGGCTTCCTCATTAAGATACTCATTTTCCTGGGCTAGAGCGATGGCCTGGTCGTAATAGTCGCGGGCCGTGCTCTCTTGGCCTAATACCCTGGCCTGTTCGGCCTCGACCAGGTAATATTTGTGCCGGTGATTCATCGGAGCGTGGTCAGCCCACTGCTTCATCTTTTTTTGGTTGGCCTTGACTTTTTTAAGTAGGTCTTTTTGTTTGGACTGTGGGCTATCGGCAAAAACAGCTAAACTTGCTAGAGAGTCATAATAATTGAGCAGCAACACAGCAAAAGCCCCGATAGCATTGTCTGCATACACTTCGGCCAGGGCGACATTTTCCAGCGCTTGGGGATAAGCCCCAAACAAATAATTAAGCTTAGCCTGGTAGAAGTACATATAAAAAATGGCGTTCCCGTCATTTGCCTCGCGTAGAAGCGGCAGGGTTTTTTCCTGGTCCCAACTTTCGCCGCTTAAGTAGCCCGACTCCGCCGCAGCCTCCCCTAGCAAGTTCAAAACGGCTTGCCGACATAAGGCAATATAATTCGCTGAGTTTTCCTGCTTGATTTGACGGAGGGCCGCCACGTATTTGGCCATCTCCTGCTCAATCCAGGCCAGTTCCTGACCGCTAAAAAACAAATGGTAGGAGTAAAAGGCTAGACAATACCCTCCATTTTCTAAAACTCCCGTTTCAAGAGCATGTTGATATGCCTCAAGCAACGGAGATAGCGTGTTTTTTAGATGCTCTTTCCGATGGGTTATAAAGGCACCGATTATGAGTAAGGGACCAATTGAGAATTCTTTGGCATTGAACCTTTCTAACAGGTTTAGAGCAAGTTTGCCAAATTGATAACTGGAATCAATATCTCCGACGACACCGCAGAGAATGTGTCCATAAGCGGTATAACTAAAGGCAGAGAGTGAGCCATTACCATTCTTGATGGATAGGTTAACCATTCTCAGTATAACCAGGGGAAGTAGATCGGGAGTGGACACATAAACAGCGGGGTATATACTGGCTAAAATACGTATCGCCGCCAACTTATCCGGATCCGACATGGTTGGCAGGTCGCTCAAATTTTCAATTCGTTTCCCAACCAAGGCTAACTTTGTCCCCAGAAGCGCCCGCAAAACGTGTAAATTGCTCGGTTTTTGGGGAAATTTCACTCCTAACAGCTCCAGAGCTAGTAACCCTGTCTGCACCGCTCCCAGATAATTGTGCTGTCCCATCTGGGCCTGAATTCTGATTTCATACATTTTGATCCGGTCTAATGGAGTTTTGGCTCGTTGCAACACCAATTCCAGCAATTGCTCCATGCGCTCGATATCGCCGCTGAGGTAGGCCGCTTCGGCCGCTTCCTGATGCAAAGCCAGGGTCAGGTCATAATTGTTGGTCCAGCTATCCGCCTTGAGCAGGTCAAGGCCAGTCTGAAAATAGGTGTAGGCCGGTTTATAAGCTGCTGAGGCTTTTGCCTTTTGACCAGCCAGCAGATTTAGCCCGACTAACTCAGCCTGTTCGGCCCGGCTTTCGATCAACCCCCGCCCTTGGTTTAACTGATTGACCAGATCAAAGATACGCTCTTCTCGCCCGGAAGGGGGGGTGCTTTGGAGCAGGAGCTGCCCGATGCGCCAATGGATGACTTGCCGCTCATCCTCGGCAATCAGCGAATAGACGGCTTGTTGCACCCGATCGTGGGCAAATTTATAGTCGGCGGTCACTTCATCGGCCAACCCTTGCACATCGAAAGTCATCAACTTGTAAGCATCGCTCAGCGGCACCAGCAAGCCTTCCACCAGAGCCGGCCCTAAATTAGCCGCCGTTTCGGACGGTGTTTTTTCAGACACAATGGCTAATGTTTTCAGATCAACCTGATTACCAATACATGCGGCCAATTGCAACGCTTGCTGGCTGGCCGACGGCAACTTCTTGACTTTGTCTGCCATCAACTCGACGACATTAACGGTGATTGCTTTCCCCTGAATTTGGGCTAAATCCCACCGCCAGCCAACGTTAGATATTTGCCGATTGTGGTCCTGAGCAAAAGCTTCAGGGTGGACAAAATAGAGTAGTCTTTCGGTATAGAGTGACTTCAAAAACTCGGTCAAGAAGAAGGGATTGCCACCCGTTTTGTCCAAGACGAGGTGCCCTAACGGTTCGACCTGAGCTGTGTTGCAGTGGAACGTATCGGCCAGTAACGCGGTGACGTGGGGCAAGGTCAGAGGGATCAGGTTAATATGGTTGACCTGTGTGCCGCTTTGTTCAATCTCGGTCACGGTCAACTGCAGCGGGTGGGCTTCGCTTACCTCATTATCCCGGTAGGCCCCAATAACAAATAGATGGCCGATGTCGCCGGCGGTCATTAACCGTTTCAAGAGGGTTAGCGAAGCCAGATCGGCCCACTGCAAATCATCCAGAAAGATGGTCAGGGGATGTTCCGGCCTGGTAAAGACTTTGACAAAGTTCTGAAATACCAGGTTGAACCGATTTTGCGCTTCAGCCGGGCCTAGCGTCGGCGCTGCCGGTTGAGGACCAATTATTAGCTCCACTTCGGGAATGACCTCAATAATAACCGAACCATTGGGGCCCAGGCTGGTCAGCAACTTTTCCCGCCAAAGCCCGACCTCGGCTTTGCTTTCGGAAAGCAGGTGCCGCATCAGGGATCGAAAGGCTTGAATAAGTGCAGTATAAGGAATATTGCGCTGGAATTGATCAAACTTACCGGAAACAAAATAGCCATGCCGGCGGGTTATGGGTTTATAAAGCTCTTGCACCAGAACGGACTTACCAATGCCGGCATAGCCCGACACCAGCATCATTTCTATTTCGCCGCTATCGCCTGCCGCCACACGCTCAAAGGTGGTCAGCAGAGTCTCTATCTCCGGTTCGCGGCCATATAATTTCTTAGGAATTTGAAATCGATCAGAAATATCTTGTTGGCCAAGGTCAAAGGCCAGATCTGATAGGCTTTCGCTATTTGCACAATTTGACCTGTATTCTAAACATTTTTCTAAATCTGCTTTTAGGCCATGGGCCGACTGATAACGGTCCTCAGCATTCTTGGCCATCAGCTTCATTATTATCTCTGAGATCGGCCGGGGCAGGTCGGGTTTAATTTCGCACGGCGGCACAGGCGGCTTGGCCAGATGGCTATGCACTAACTCCAGGGCATCATCGCTCACAAAGGGCAACCGTCCCGTTAATAACTCATAAAAGGTCACACCGAGCGAGTAGAAATCGGTTCGATAGTCGATCGAGCAATTCATCCGGCCTGTCTGCTCCGGTGAGATATAAACCAGGGTTCCTTCTAATACATTCGGATTGCGAAAGGTTGGGTTTTCAGACGATAGTACGGTAGAGATACCAAAGTCAATGATTTTGATCTGCTTGGTAGTGGGGTTGAGGACTATATTAGCGGGGTTAATGTCCTTATGTATAATCTGCTGCTGATGAATTTGACCCAAAACCTCGGTTACGTTCAGGGCCAGCTTAAGAAAATCATCTAGGCTAAACTTACCGGCCCGGTTTAAACGAGCCAGCGACTCGCCGCCAAAATCCTCCAGAATGATGACCCAGCGATTCTGGTCGCTTTCCAGGCCATAAACGTCGATAACCCCGGCCACATCTAAGCTTCGCGTGACTTCGTACTCGCGCTTAAACCAGGCTATACGCCTGGGTGAAGGGTAAGCCTCTTTCAGCATTTTGAGCACAACCGGTCGATCGTCGACTTCTCGCCGGGCACGATAAACCAGCGAGTTACCGCTTTCATACAATTTTTCAGTAATACGGTAGTCGGCTGAAGTCATCATTGCCCGCCTTGCTTTGTTAAGTGCATAACTTACTACACTGTAAGTCTTACCTTATCTATATTTGCTTATAACCTTATTTATGCGCGTATAGAAGGGGTTTCTA
>JAGRCC010000047.1 GCA_020433785.1 Anaerolineae bacterium | reverse complement strand
ATTGATAATTGATAATTGAAGATGGGACGCTTGATGCTTGGGAGGAGTTGGTCGTTTTCGACGGGAGTTCATTATTCATCATTCATCATTCATTATTCTAATTTCAATGGCGTCATCGGGTTGAGGCATACCTTTGGCATCGGCTGCTGGTAGACGGACGCCGTCAGTGGGGTGATATAGGCCGATGGTTATCGTGTAGTCACTGGTTATGGTGGCTGGCGCATCAAGTTGGTGCCGGCTAAGGACTACGTCGTCGGGCTGCCAGGCTGAGGTGGGAAAGAGCCCCTGACCGGGCGGAACATCACTCTGGGCTACGAGCTCGCCGGCCGGATTGAGCAGATGCACAAAAGCGGTATAAGGTTGATCAGGCGCGACGAGGGCTTGCCAGTATAAGGTGATCTCAAGCCGGTTTGCCTCAATTCTAGTATCGTAGCCAAGCAGTTGAAACTGATCATCGAATGTGGCATTCACCTTATGCGGCCCCGCGTAAATGGGCCACTCTTGTGGCTCGACTCGGAACGTGGTAATGGCGCTGGGAATGGCTTCACCGGCCAGATTGCGCACCGGCAGCGGCGTCAGGGTATCGGGCAGAAAAAGGCCGACATCCAATCGTACCAGGGCCGGCGTTGGTAAGCTAGCCGGCAGTTCGAGCGGCCATGTTTCGCGAACAACTTCGCCGGGCCGCCAACTCGTGGTAGGCCGATCGGGATCAACCGGCGGACCGTTGACCAAGGCGACCCGCTCCTCGCCGAGAAATGCCTGAAGGCTGATGTGAGCGTCTCGATCAAGCGCCCGGATGGCCTGCCAGTAGAGGGCAATGGTTAACGTATCGCTGGGGTGGATGTGCGCCGGCGCAAGCTCATACGCCAGCAAGCGCACGTGGTCGTAGTAGGTGTGCTCCAGCGGCGTGGCCGAAGCAGGGATGGCCTCAGCTGCCAGTCGAGCGAAGGCCACTTCCGGTTCGACTCGTTCCAGCGCGCCGCCGGCCGCAACCTCGACCGCCGACCAGCCGGCGGCAAAATCGACCGTTTGCCAACTGGCGTCAGCTTGCCGGACGCCGATTTGAAGGTCGTAGAGACCGGGCGGTTGGGCCGCGCCGGAAAGATAGCAGTCGCTCTCGACGACTTCACCGGGGGTGCGAGCGGCCGGCTCAAAACCGGGGCGAGGCGTACAGGCTAGCCAATCACTGTGTTGGGCCTGATTAGTCCATAATCGAACCGCCAGTGGTCGCTCCATTTGGCTGAGATTTTCCCAGATAAGCCGCACAGTTACGGCCTTCTCGGCTTCTTCCCACCGATAACCGAACAGCCTGAGTTGACCGTCAAGTTTAGCCACTTGCGGATCGGCCGGAAATTGGATCGGGTTAGGATAGATTTGCGCGTAGTCAATACCATCTATCGTAATAATTTTTTCAGGTGGAACGTGTTGTTCGAAGTAGTGAATCACGCCGGGGCTGGGATCGAGTTTGCGCTGCGATTGCTGGATGTAAAAGACAATTTTGTCGGCGCGGGCCCAGTCGCCGGCGGCGTCGAGGTTAATGCGGGTACCCTTAAAGCCCACTAAGTAGTGAAAAAAACGACTGGCGACGACCATCGCCTCTGGATTTTCCTGACTTTGCAGGTAATCGGCCACTTGGTCCATGCCCTCGCCCCAGCCGATGCGAGTTAGGCGGCTGGCGACCGGCCCACCGCCGGCCAATGGATTGAAATAGGAAAAGTAGTACGGATGAAAGGGTAACGCGGTAGCGAGTTGGATCGCCAGTAGGACGACACCGGCCAACCAGATACGCCGCCGAGGCCAAGCGAGCTGCTGGACCGACTGAAGATAGGCCGCTGCCGCCAGTACGTTCAATGCCGGAAAAGCAGCCATCAAAAAGCGATCCTGTTTGTGGCTGCCCAGACTCATCCCCCCCACATATAAAACGGCGTAGGCCAGCACAGCCCACAGCCCTGGCTCATCAAGCCACTCCCGCCATCTTGCCGGCGGCGACCATCGGCGGCGAATGAGTAGCCACACGCCCAGCAGCAGCCCGATCAACATCAAAGGTGTGGTGCGCAGGATAAAGATAACCGGATAGAAGAGCAGGCCGGGATCTTCATCTAAGATGGTTTGACCGAGGAAGAAGATTTTAACCCCTTCTTCGCCGACTTTGCCGATTAAGTAGTTGGCCATCAGGCTAAAGGTTGGGCCAGGTACGGTCCAGGTGGCGGGCCATAGTAAAATAAACGTGGCAATAGCCGTCGCTAGCCAGCCCGCTATCGTTAGAACAAAATAGCGTAGGGCAGGCCACCACCGAGTTTCGACGTGAAGATGCCAGATTAGGCTAATGACCCCAAACATCGGCAGCAGCACCAGCGCCTGCGATTTGGTCAGCCAGGCCAGCCCGCCGAAAATGCCGGAAATCAGCAGATGAGGCCAGTAACGCTGGTCCCGATGGGCGGCGATGAGCGCCAGCAGCGATAGCATCATCAAGCCGGTCAGCAGCCCTTCGGCCCGATTGACGCGGCTGTCGCTGAGGTAAAAGGGGTCGAGACTGATCAGAACTGCGGCCAGCAAGGCCAATCGCTGCCCAAATAGTTTACGCAAGTACAAAAATATGCCGACTACCAGCAGCGTGTTGGTCAAGACCACCGGAAACCGCTGGAGCCAGAGTGTGTCGGTGCGATCCCACTCGTGGATCAGTAAGTAGACCCCGCCATCGCCGATCCAACTTCCTTGCAAAACCGAACGATAGAGCGAAGCCAGAAACAACCAAATCGTTTCCAGCCAGACCGGGAAGATACCGGGATAGCCGTCGCCGACGAGTGTACCAGGTAGGTTGCCGGCCAGCAGCGCCCGATAAAAATCAACCGCCCAATTCCACCGATCCGGTTCGTCAACAACCCGGAAGACGTTAAGCGAGGTCAATCGCACGGCAGCGGCCAGGATAAAGACGAAGAGCGTTTCGATATGGAGTTGGTATTTTTGTAAGACGTTATGTTTTAGCATCATGTTAAGTTCGTAGCGTTGGTGGAGTTACGGAGTTTAGGGAGTTAGGGAGTTTATGGTTACGGGGATTGTAAAATGATCGTCGCCGTTGGGCAAAGTGAGGCGTTCGCCTGTTTCGACGCGGTAGAGCGCCAACAGTAATTGATGTGGCTCGCGGCCGATATTGGCCGGAATGTCCAGCGTGATAGGATCGACGACTATTTCGCCGGTGGCCCAAGTTGTCGTCGGCGCATTTCCATCGAGCGGCATACCGTCCCGTTGGGCGATCACCTGCTGCTCGGCGTCGAGCAGTTGGG
>JAGRCC010000590.1 GCA_020433785.1 Anaerolineae bacterium | reverse complement strand
TGCCGCCTTCCGGCATTTTGAGCATCCGGCCAACCGTGGCTTCCGTTCCAATGGTGTACAGATCATCCCCGTCGGGATCCTCAATATCCGGGTCCTGCTGGGTGACTACCACAATCTGATTATTTTCGGCCATCGCCGCTTCCAAAGCCAGGATGGATCGCTTCCGCCCGACAAACAAGGGCGTCAGCATCCGCGGAAATACAATCGTATCCCGTACGGCCAGCAGAGGCAGCTCAACTTCAGGTTCATCCATATCTAGAGGCACTTCGAATTCTTTTTCTGCGGCTTGCATCCTAGTTACACTTCTCCTCTAACAAATCAATCCTTGTCTCTTCAGTACAAATCTTTTGGATCTAGCGGCGGCAGCTTCAAGCCATTGCGCCGTAGCCAGGCTTCGCGCACTTCAGCCACTAAAAAGAGTGACCCGGCTACGCAAATGATGGCGTCATCGGTGGCCGCGGCCAGCGCCTGATCTAAAGCTGTGGCCGGATTCGGGGCCGAGTCCGCTGTATACCCCAGCTCGTCAGCCATGACGACCAACTTTTCGGGCTGTTCGGCCCGGCGATGGGCTGAGGCCGTCATAATCATCCGCTCAGAAAGTGGCAGCAGCGCCTTAAGCATATCAACCACGGCATGGTCATGCGACGCGCCAAAAATAAAGGTAATTGGTCGCGGTCCAAAATAATGAACCAACGCGTCGGCCAGCTTTTCAGCCGAGTCGCCGTTCATCGCGCTGTCCAAAATAACGTACGGTCGCTGTTGCAATAGCTCCAAACGCCCCGGCCACGTGACCGAGGCCAAGCCATCGGCAATGGCCTGGTTTGAAATCTGAACCCCGGCCCGCTCTCTTAAGCCCGCTAGAGCGGCCAGCGCCGTAACCGCGTTAGTAATCTGGTGGTGGCCCAGCAGCGGCAAATGGTAGAGCTGATCACAAATAGTAAAGGTTTGCCCGTCAAGGGCCGACGGGCCCGCCTGCCACTGCCAATCGCGATCGACCAAAATCAGCTTGGCTTGTCGCTCAAAACAGACCTGCTCAATCACCTGCCGGGCTTCATCAACTTGCGGCGCGCTGATCACCACCGCGTCATTGCGAATGATACCCGCTTTTTCCGTGGCGATGGCGGTTAAAGTTGGACCTAACACCTGAATATGATCATAACTGATCGGCGTGATTACTGCAACTGTCGGCGTTACAACATTGGTCGCGTCTAAGCGACCGCCTAACCCCACCTCCAAAACGGCGATATCGACCCCCATGTGAGCAAAGGTAAATAAAGCCAGGGCCGTGGTTAGCTCGAACGCGGTCAGGCCGGCGGTGGTTTCAAAATACGAGCGCAGTTCGCGCAGCACATTTAAGAACTCAACCTCGGCAATGGGGTCTCCGCCTAACCGGATCGACTCGCGAAATGAGTGAAGATAGGGAGAGGTGTACAAACCGGTTTGGTAACGGGCTGAGCGTAGAATCGACTCGCTGATGGCGGCGGTAGACCCTTTGCCTTTGGTGCCGGCTATCAACAGCGATAAAAATTTCTTTTCCGGGCTGCCCAATCGAGCCAGCAGCCCACGCAGCCGCTCCAGACTCCAGTTACCGGTCTGACCAGGCGTGTAGGCAGGGTAGCGCTGAATGTAGGCCAGCGCCTGACGATAATTATGAATGGCCGTCATAAGCCGGGTGAAACCTTACTTGCCCAACAGCCGCGCCACTTCTTGTTCGGCCAACTCCGGCTCCAACTTCTTAAAGAGCGGCTCAGGCTGACGCAGCGTCTGTCCGGACTGAAGGTCACTGGGCTGCCAGCGCCCAACCGCCTGTGAGTTATCATAACACAGGGCAGAATGCCGGCGGTCGGTTTCGACAAATTCATCGACGTACTGCCGGCCAAAAAGTTGGCCCTCGTAACCGAGGTAACTGTGCAGCCGCTGGCTGGTGTGCGGCAAAAAGGGTGAGAACAGAATTTTCAGATTATCGATGACCCGCAATGTCACGTAAATGGCGGTGCCGGCCTGAGCCGGATCATCCTTGATCACTTTCCACGGCGCTTTTTCATTCAAATAGCCGTTGGTCGAGCGAGCCAGCCGCATGGCTTCTTCCAGCGCCGCTCGCAGCTTCACCGCCGCCAGCAGACCGCCGATGGTGTCGAAGCCGGCTTCCACCTCACTCAAAATCTGGCGATCGAGATCGTCCAGGCCCTCGGGGCCGATGGCCGGCACTTGCCCGTCGAAGCGTTTGTAGGCAAAGCCCAACACCCGATTGACCAGATTGCCCCAGGCGGCCACTAACTCATCGTTGTTGCGCCGAATGAAATCGTCGAACGTAAAATCGGTGTCGCGGGTCTCGGGCGCGATGGCGCTGAGATAGAAGCGAACCGCGTCCGGATCATACCGCTCCAATAAATCGGGCGCCCAGATAGCCCAATTGCGGCTGGTGCTCAGTTTCTCGCCCTCCATGTTGAGGTACTCATTGGCCGGAACATCGAAGGGCAGGTTGAGGAATTTACTCGTATCCTCTTCATACAGATGCCGTCCGGTGGCGATCAGTTCAGCCGGCCAGATCACCGCGTGGAACGGGATGTTATCCTTACCGATGAAATAATAAGTTTTAGACTCCGGTTGGTACCACCACTCTTTCCACTTTTCGGGCTGCCCCTGGTTGGCCGCCCATTCGATGCTGGCGCTAAAGTAGCCGATAACCGCCTCGAACCAGACATAGAGCCGTTTGCTGTCGTATCCTTCCAGCGGCAGAGGGATGCCCCACTCGATGTCGCGGGTAATGGCCCGACCACGCAGCCCGTCTTTAACATACTGGAGGCTGAAATTGATGACGTTGGCCCGCCAATAGTCCTTATCCTGGCTGAGATAGGCCAGGATATCGTCGCTCAACTTACCGAGATCAAGGTAGAAATGCTCGGTGGCCCGCAGCACCGGCACCGAACCGTCATTCTTGCTGCGGGGATTGATCAACTCGGTCGGGTTCAGCAGCGACTTGCAGTTGTCGCACTGATCGCCTCGGGCCGACTCATAGCCACACACCGGGCAAGTGCCTTCGATGTAGCGATCGGGCAGAAAGCGTTTTTCTGTTTCGGAGTAAAACTGTTCCTCGGTGTGTTTGTAAAGAAAGCCATTCTCCAGACAGGCGGTGAAGATATCTTGCGAAACCTGGTAGTGGTTTTCCGTATTCGTGTGAGTGAACAGATCGTAGGTTACGCCAATTTGCTGGTAGGTTTCCAAAAATTGGCCGTGAAACCGTTCGAACACCTCCAGCGGGCTAACGCCCTCGGCATCGGCCCGCAGAGTAATAGGCGTCCCGTGCGAGTCGGAGCCGGATACCATTAACACGTTGTTGCCCTTTAAGCGGTGAAACCGGGCAAAAATATCGGGCGGCAAATACGCGCCCGCCAAATGACCAATATGCAAATTTCCGTTGGCGTAAGGCCAGGCAGTACAAACCAGTATGTTTTCGGCCATGCAGATCAATCCTTACTTTATATTAGCTGATAATTATACCACAACCTGGGCAGCGTAAATAAATTCTATCGCTTATAATTCCAGGTTATCCACTCGACCGTCAAATTTCCGCTTAAATCCCAATCGGAAATGAAGAATTTGCCGTACCGATCCTCACTGGTGATGTAGCAGCCGGTCACCTGGCTCGAGCCGTCGATGCCGGTAATCGGTCGGTCGTAGGCCGCGTCCAGGCAGTCGTTCAGGTTCAGGTCGTCAAAGTCACGGCCCACCAGCGCGCCGGAGGCCCCATTGCGTTGGGTAAAGCCCTGCGCCGCGCCGTCCCAGATAAAGTCGGTGTCCTCATCCGCGTCGGTGTAGACGATGCCGGCGTCAAAATCGACGCTCTGTTTGTTGGCAATCCGAATTTTGCCGTCACGATAAACCGGCACCGGCGTGGGCGTGGAGCCGCTGACCTCAATCGACAGCTCGGCGGTGGTTTCACCGGCCTCATTACGGGCGACGAGCACGTAACGGGTATCATCGTCCGGCGACACGGTTTTGCTGCCGGGGGCAACCACCCCTTCTTCTTTATCATTATACCGTAAAAAAGCGGCCTGGGCGTTTTCCAAATCCCATTTTAAGG
>JAGRCC010000589.1 GCA_020433785.1 Anaerolineae bacterium | reverse complement strand
GTGGCGTCCCCGGCGTCGATCCCGGCACGGTGGTCGTGATCGGCGGTGGTGTGGTGGGGATCAACGCGGCCAAGATGGCCTGCGGGTTAGGAGCCAAGGTTTACATTCTCGACAAAGACCTGGACCGATTGCGCTATCTGTCTGACGTGATGCCCAGTAACTGCTTCCCACTGATGTCCAGCCCGGCTACCGTCCGCAAGCTGGTCAAAGAAGCCGATGTCGTAATCGGCGCGGTGCTGGTCGCCGGCGCTAAAGCCCCGCGCTTGGTAACCCGCGAAATGTTGAAAACGATGAAAAAAGGCGCGGTGCTGGTCGATGTCGCCATCGATCAGGGCGGCTGCTTTGAAACGTCCAAAGCCACCACCCACACCGATCCCATTTACACCGTCGATGGCGTGGTTCACTACTGCGTGGCCAATATGCCGGGCGCGGTCGCTAAAACGTCGACCATTGCCTTGACCAACGCCACCTTGCCCTATGCCGTCGAGATTGCCGACAAGGGCTGGCAGCGAGCGATGCAGGAAAGCAACGAGATCAAACTCGGCGCCAACATCATCGACGGGCAGGTGACCTATCAAGCCGTAGCCGAGGCATTTGGTCTCGACTATGTCGCGGCTGATAAGTTTCTCAACTAATTGCGGAGTTACTTTAGGGCCGGTGAAACAGCTCCGGTCGGCGAATTGGCTTATAATAGTTGAATGAAAAAGCGGCGCGGTTAATGTACAACCGCGCCGCTTTTTATGTTCTCAAAATAGCCCGTACCGGCGATCCGTCACCGCCGACAATTTTGAGAGGAAGAGCGATGAGTTCGTATAAGCCGTCGGGGACGCCGTCGAGCAGCAGCCCTTCCAAAATATCGATCTTATGGCGGCGCAGGGCGTGGTGTCCGGGCAGTGCTTTGCTGTTCATATCGTCCACGGATGGCGCGTCGGTGCCGAACAGAATGACGCCGTGGCCGGCCAACCAGTCGGCCAGTTCAGGCGAGGGGTAAACATAGTCCTCAGCGAATTTATCGAGCGGTTTGTGGCTGGCCGTCGAGTGAACCAACAGCCGCTCAACCTGCGACCAATCGAGCCCCGGAAAGTCGGCGGGCGTTAGCGGCCCGGCCGCTTTGGTGACGGTGATCACGGTCGCCGGCCCGATAAACGGCTCTAATGAGACTTGCTCCAGATGAGTATCGTCGTCAACAAAGTGATAGGGCGCATCGACGTGCGTCCCCATGTGGCTGCTCATCGTCAGCGTTGTTACGTTGACTGAGTCGCCGTCCGCCATCCGCATCGCAAATTGTTTGTCAAATGGGGTATCACCCGGCCACACAGCCAGATTAGGCGTAATCGGGCGTGTAACATCGTAAATCATCTCACGACTCTGCAGGCTGCGATTTGATCAGCATTCGCCACTCGCCTTTGTGAACGACCTCTTCATTCTGGTTGTAAACCCGCGCTTCGAAATCGACCACGCCGCCGCCGAGTTTTTTCATAGCCTTTGTCTCAATCACTTTAAGGCGCATGTAAATCGTATCGCCAATGAATACCGGTTTGGTGAATTTCCAGGTCAGTTCCCGAAAGGCCAGAGTAGTGCCGTCGATAAAGCCCGTCTGAACGGACAGCCCGCTGGCAATCGATGCAACCAGCATGCCGTGGGCCACTCGTTGCCCAAAGGGTGACTCCTTGGCCCCAATGGCGTCAATGTGGATAAAATTGAAATCGCCGGTTATGCCGGCAAAGTTAACAATGTCGGTTTCGGTAATGGTGCGGGCGCTGGTATCAAGCTCGAAACCCACTTCAAACTGTTCAAAATACATTCCTCGGACGAGGGTGGGCATAATGTCCTCCAATGGTGAGATGTTAATAAATACGTAGAACGTGGAACGTGGGACGTGACTGAACCCTACAATTACGTTCTACGTTCAAATGACCAGATGCTCGTACAGCAGCTCCAGACTCAAATCCACGCAGACGGTGTCGCTGCAACTCAGGGTTAAGGCGGCAGCGCTGGCTCCTAGCCGGACGGCCTCGTCGATAGGGATATCGTTCAAGAGGCCAAAAACCACGGTGGCGGTTAGGGCGTCGCTCGCGCCGGTTGAGTCAATCAGGTTGGTGGCCATCGCCGGCACATGGCCGCTGGCGTCGGCGGTGGCATAGACTACCCCTTCTTCGGCCAGAGTGATCAGCGCAATCTTGACCCCGGCATTGACCAGCCGGCGAGCAGCGGCGATGGCTTCCTGTTCATCTTTAATTTCACAATCGGCCAATACGCGCGCTTCGGCCACGTTGGGGGTGATCATATAGATTTGGGATAGGTAAGGCATCAATTTGCGGGCCAACCCGGCTGAGGCCGGATCGGCGCACACGGGCACATTGTAGCGATCGGCCATTTTGAAAATGGCGTCGATAGTCTCCTCGGACAGATTGCTGTCGATGACGATCATGGCCGCCTCTTCCAGCAGATCACGTTCGTCCTCGATCACCTGCGGGGTGATCGCCGCCAGAATCTTCATATCATCAACCGACATCACCAGGTTACCGTGCTCGTCGAGTAAAGCGATGTAAGCCGAGGTATGGTACTCGTTAGACACAATGATATAATCCGTGTCGATGCCGATCTCGGCTGCGCTGTCGAGAATTTGCTTGCCGGAGTCGTCATCCCCTACGGCCGACAGCAGCACGATATCAACCCCCAGCCGTGATAGGTTATCCGCCACATTTCGGCCTGTGCCGCCAACTGAAACCCGAACCAAACCCGGTGTGCTTGTGCCTAGCGTCAACGGCCCGTCCGCTCGACCCTTCGAATCGATGCCGGCCGCGCCGATAACCACTACATACGATAACTCTTCGGTATCTTCAGCCATAAATCCCTTCCTAACAACAGTTAATGCCTTATGGTGCTTAATATATCACAAGATGAAGCGGATGCAAAAGTATTACAAAACCCCTTTCCCAACAGGGCGGATTTAACAATCTTAGAGTATTGATCTTGATACCATTATCCTATGGCAAATGGCGTGGTTTTGACGCATACTTCATTATATAAGGCGTCATATTGGGTCTACTAAGCCAAGAATTTTATGATAACCCATCGCGGCCGGATTAGGTTCAGTTATTATCTTGTTTCCGGTTGTTGAGCTATAACATCTGTCGTATGGATAAATAAGTGAGCCGATCTGTCTGGAACGGATGGGCCGCAGGAAGTGGGGAGGAGTTTCAGGTGAATACGCCAAAATCTCGAATTTTAATCGCTGATCCGGATCCGGATGTGAGCGAAACGTTAAATCTTTACTTTTCGGCCAATGGGCACGAAACCCAAATCGTGTCTCAGGCCAATGATATTATTAAAACAGCGCGTCATTGGCAGCCTAATGCTATTTTAGTCAGTACGGAACTTACCGATAAAAACCCTTACCAGGTTTGCCGTGAACTGTTGGAAGATACCTTGACCGCCCATATTCCCATCGTCATGCTCCTTCATCTCGATGAACGCTACGCCCGGTTGGAGGCGTTGGAAACCGGGGTTGATGATATTGTAACCAAACCCATTGA
>JAGRCC010000588.1 GCA_020433785.1 Anaerolineae bacterium | reverse complement strand
CCGGCCAGGACATCAGCCGCAAGTTGTACATTATCCGGGGCAATCAACTCTACACCCTCACCTTCGTACCGGCCGATCCAGCCAACGACGGCCTCTACCAGGAGATGGAATATCTGTATACCCTGGTGGTCAACTCGTTTAATTTTCTGCCGGCGCAGTAAGTAAGTAGGTTGGGTGGAGCCGGAAGTTGTGTCCTTTAGCGAGCTAAGGTTGAGTTTCATCCCAAGTTTTAGCGACTGAAGCTCCGGCTCCACCCCACATTGTGGGCAACGGTAGAGCGAATTGACCCACTTAACCCAACCTACACGAAAATCATCGAACTCAGCCACCCGCAAGGCCAGGGACCGGTCTGTCAGTAAGGAAAAGGAGGATTTGGCGGGGGCTAACCCGCAAGCCTCCCGGCCTACGGCGTTTCTCTTCGCCGGCAATTCCCCGCCAATAGTACTGGTATAGAGACAACCCTCTTGACAAACACCGCCACTTCGCTTATACTCCGCTTAGTAAATTCATTTAACTAAGTAGCGTAAGCGATGCAGCCCGCCCAAAAAGCAACCCGTAACCAAATCAAAACCCACAACGAACGCCTCATCCTCAAATCCATCTACGACCAAAAGCAAACCAGCCGCGCCGATATTGCCCGCTTGACCAAGCTGACCCGCCCCACGGTCTCGACCATTGTGGCCGGGTTGATTGACGATGGTCTCGTGCGCGAAGTCGGCTATGGCCCGTCGGACGGGGGCAAGCCGCCCACGCTGCTGAGCCTGGTGGACGACTCGCGCCACCTGATTGGGCTGGACCTATCCGGGGCCGAATTTCGCGGCACGGTCATCAACTTGCGCGGCCAGGTCCGCCAGCGGGTCACGCTCCCCACCGGCGGCCAAACCGACGATGCGGCCTTAGCGCTAGTGTTCCAGCTCATCGACAGCCTGGTCCAGGCTACCACCGCGCCGCTGCTCGGCATCGGCATCGGCTCACCGGGCATTGTCGATCCCAACCGGGGCATTGTTGAGCAGGCGGTCAACCTGGGCTGGCAGCGCCTGCCGCTCCAAACCCTGCTGGCCGACCGCTACCGGCTGCCCATTTACGTGGCCAACGACAGCCACGTGGCGGCTATGGGCGAATACACCTTTGGCCAGGGAGAAACCGGCCGCAACCTGGTGGTGATTAAAGTCGGCCGGGGCATCGGCGCAGGGCTGATCTTAAACGGTCGGCTCTTTTACGGCGATGGCTTTGGGGCCGGCGAAATCGGCCACATCACCGTGGTGGACGGCGGCGAGCGCTGCACCTGCGGCCAATATGGCTGCCTGGAAACCGTCTCGAGCAGCCGGGCCATCATTGACCAAGCGGCCCGCTTGGCCCAGACGGACCCCCGGTCGAGCCTACGGGACATGCTCGAGAACCCGGACGCCCTGACCATCGAGGCCGTCCGCCATGCCTTCGAGGCCGGCGACCCGACCCTATCGCCCATCATTGCCGAGGCCGGCCGCTATTTGGGCGTGGCCGTGGCCGGCCTGGTGGGCCTGCTGAATATCCATCAAATCTTAATTGCCGGCAGCGTGGCCCGCTTTGGCCCGGCGTTATTGGAACCGCTCAGCCAAGCCGTAAGCCGGCGCGTGTTACCCGCTTTTGCGGCAAAAACTCAAATTCAAACCGCCGGTTTAGGCCCAGACATTGTCATGTTAGGGGCGGCGGCGCTGTTACTAACCCACGAAGTGGGGGTAGTTTAACCGGAACAGGACAAACCCATGACAACCTCATCGCAGACAACCGAGCCGTGGTTCATTGGTGTTGATGTTGGCGGCACCAAGATCAGCACCTTGTTGGTTGATAAAGATTTTAACGAACATACGCAGTTGACCGTGGCCACCGACCTGACCAATCCCGACTACACCCTGACCGGCATCATCGCCGCTATTGAGAAAACATTGGCCCGCGCCGGCCTGCGCCGCAGCGAGATCGCCGCGCTGGGGATGGGCGTCCCCGGCCAGGTCGATCCCCAAGAGGGCGTGGTCAATCTGGCCGCCAACCTGAATTGGTACGACTTTCCGGCCGGCGAACTCCTGGCCGGCGCGCTCAGTATTCCCTGCTTTCTGGAAAATGATGTCCGGGCTGCGGCCTGGGGCGCGTACCGCTTAGGCAATCACCCCGGCCTCAAGCATCTGGCCTACATCAACATCGGCACCGGTGTGGCCGCCGGCTTGATTTTGGACGGGCAGCTTTACCGGGGCGCGCACGGCATGGCCGGCGAGATCGGCCACATGGTGGTTGAACCCGAAGGGCTGGCTTGCAAGTGCGGCGCTCAAGGCTGCCTGGAGACGATTGTGGCCGGACCGGCTGTTGCCCGCGCCGGCCAAGAGGCGGCCCGGCAGCGGCCGGACTCGCTGCTGGCCGGCTGCGCGCCGCTAACCACCCAACATGTTTACGATGCGGCCCAGGCCGGCGACGCCGCCGCCCTGGAGGTAACGAACCGGGTGGGGCAGGTTCTGGGCCGGGCGCTGCAAGCCGTGGTGATGAGCTACGACGTGGAACGGATTATCTTAGGCGGCGGCGTCACCCACGCCGGCCAGCCGTTTTTGCAGCCGATTTTGGCCGCGTGGCAGCAGCTCCGGCACAGCTCGCCCCTGGCCCAAGCCCTGTTAAAGCCGGACATGCTGGTCCTGGCCGATCCCACCCGCAACATGGGCGCGTGGGGCGCCGCCGCGCTGGCTGAGCGCAGCTTCAGTCAGACATAAATTTTTTTGCCTTGTTCTTTGTAAATTCAATTAACTTACACCCGGTTTACGCTCAAACCTAATACTTGTAGAAGTAACGAGTAAGCAGCAGCGAGTAGGGAGTAGGGTTTTTCCTTACTCCTTACTCCCTACTCCTTACTCCCTACTCCCAATTTGCATCCATCGGTCGCCAATTGAGTTACCTTCGGAACCCCCCTGTCACCCACCCGTGATAGGCGTTACAAATGTATTAACTTTAGTCCTTAGGAGGAAAAGCAATGAAGAAGCATATCTGGTTGTTAGTTACCCTATTAACCGCCGCCGCTATGACCCTGGCGGCCTGCGGTGGGGCGGCGGCTCCGGCCCCGGCCGCCCCCAGCGAGCCTGAACCCAAAGAAGACGCCGCGGCGGTTGAAGCGCCGACCGAAGAAGCAGCCGAACCGGCGGCAGCAGCCACCGAAGAGAGCGCCCCCGCTGAGGAAGCCGCCCCTGCCGAAGCGGGCGACGGTTCCTTCCTTGAGCGAGCTATGGCCGGCGAATTTAGCGGCACGGAAGTGAGCGTCAGCGGCCCGATGGTCGAGGAAGACGCCTTTAAGTTCGAACAGTCAGTGCTGCCCTTTGAGGAAGCCACCGGCATCGATGTTAAGTACGAAGGCAGCAAAGAGTTCGAGGCCAATATCTCGGTCCGGGTAGACGCCAACGACGCCCCCGACGTGGTCGATTACCCGCAGCCGGGCCTGCTGGGCAACTTCGCCCGCGAGGGTAAAGTGGTGGACGTCAGCACCTTTATGGACATGGCCGCCCTCAAAAACAATTATAACCAAAGTTGGCTGGATATGGCCACGATGGACGGCCCCGACGGCCCGATGATGGCCGGGGTCTGGCATCGCGTCGCCGGCAAGAGCATCATCTGGTACCCCAAAGCTCAGTTTGAGGCCGCCGGTTATGAAGTACCCCAAACCTGGGACGAATTGATGGAACTGACCCAAACCATTGCCGATGACGGCGACACCGCCTGGTG
>JAGRCC010000587.1 GCA_020433785.1 Anaerolineae bacterium | reverse complement strand
GAAATCGACCGCAGCGAGTCGGCCGGGCAGCAGACAGTAACCTTTGCTGCCGGGCCGGTTCGAGATTTCTATTTAGCGGCCAGCAGCAGCTATGAGGTGGTCAGCCGCACCGTGGGCCAGGTGACGATCAACAGCTACGCCCCGGCGAATTTGCTGGCCGGCGCGGAAGTGGCGCTCGATCAGGCCGCCCAGGCGGTGGAGCATTTCAACCGGCGCTTCGGCCCCTATCCGTTCACCGAATTTGATCTGGTCGGCACCACCAATTTCGCTTTGGGCATCGAGTATCCGGGCATCGTCGCCATTTTGCTGGATTTGTATGATCAGGTCGGTCAGGTGCGAGGCCAGGCCACGCCCGGTTTGCTGGAGAGTGTGGTGGCTCATGAGGTGGCACACCAGTGGTTCTACAGTCTGGTCGGCAATGACCAAATCGATGAGCCGTGGCTCGATGAGGCCTTGGCCCAATACGCCACCATTCTTTATTACAACGACGGTTACGATGAGCAAGCTGCCGCCGGCTTTAGGCGTTCGCTGGAACGGCGCTGGGCGCGGGTTGGCCAGGCTGAGATTCCTATCGGCTTGCCGGTGCGGGACTACTCGGTGGATGAGTACAGCGGCATTATTTACGGACGGGGGCCGCTCTTTATCGCTCAGTTAGCCGAAACAATGGGCCAACCCGCGTTTGATGAATTTTTACAGGATTACGCCACCACCTATCGCTGGCGCATCGCGACCGGTGACGATTTCAAACGGTTAGCCGAGCAACATTGTCAATGCGATCTCAACCCGTTATTTGCTGCTTGGGTTAACCCCAAATAATCAATTCATTAAGCTTGTGAGCGAAAGTGGTGTTCTTTATTAATTAGCCATAGATACGCTTTTTGACTAGAGGGATACAATCGTATTCAAATATCTAAACGTATCGGGCAACGGTTAACAATTGTCAACGGTTCCATTTATACTTCACCTACGGCTGCAGAAATAAATCCCATCCTTTGAAACTTTATTAACGCTATTTGACACAAGGCTGACTTTGACCAATGATCTCTCTGTATCAATTTTCACATGACCGGAGTTCATTATGTTTAACTGGTTAAGGCGTAAACCTGCCGGAGCAATTCCTGAAAACGGCCGATACAAGCACGGCAACGATCATCTGATTGAACTGCGCCAGGTCGTCAAAACCTATCAGGGAGAAGCCGGCATATTTTATGCCCTGAAAGGGATCGATTTATTAGTTGATCCCGGCGAATTTGTAGCGGTTGTGGGCAAATCGGGCAGCGGTAAATCGACCTTGATCAACATGTTAACCGGTATCGACCGGCCCACCTCCGGCGAGGTCTTTGTCGGCGACACCGCGGTCCATACCCTAAACGAGGGCCAAATTGCCGTTTGGCGCGGCAAAAACGTCGGTGTGGTCTTTCAGTTTTTTCAACTGCTGCCGACCTTAACCGTAGTCGAAAATGTTATGCTGCCCATGGATTTTTGCGATATGTACCCTTTGAACGAGCGCGAAGAGCGGGCCATACATCTCTTGGCTCAGGTGGAGATGACCGACCATGCCTACAAACTCCCAACCGCGATCTCCGGCGGTCAGCAGCAGCGTGTGGCTATTGCTCGCGCCCTGGCCAACGATCCCCCCATTCTCGTAGCCGATGAACCGACCGGCAACCTGGACTCCGCCACCGCTGCATCGATCTTTAATTTATTTTCCCAACTGGTCGAGAATGACAAAACCATCCTCATGGTCACCCACGATCCCGATTTGGCCAGCCGCGTTACCCGCACGATTACGTTAGCCGATGGCGAGATTGTCGATGAACAACTAACTCAGGCCGTGCCACACGAGGAAATGAGCGGCTAAGGTTAATGGCCGGCGTATGAGTGATCAACGATCAAAGCATAAGCCGGATTGTATGTCCCCAGTGAAAAAGTGACCCGTTCACCGGCAATTATGTAACCCGCTTCAACTGCTACCCGTTTACCATGGATTTCTTGCCAGGCGACGGGCGCTTGTTCGCGCAGGGAATAGACGTCGCCGATCTCATCGAGGGTAAATGTGACGAGCAGATCGCCGGTTGGGGCATCGATTTGAATGTTGTCCGCGCCGGCATAACGCCAGGCAATGCGAGTTGGGTCCGCACCCGGTACGACAATATAAGTGCTTTTTAGCCGACTCTGGGTCCCTTCGTAATACAGGTCGATACCGGGGTACAGGTCAATATAGGTGATGCCGGCGAACGTGGGCAAATTGGTTCGCCATTGCGTAGGATCGTTGCCGGTGAAATCGCTGATGGTGACAGCCAGGGGATCGATGCCTTCGATGGTCTGATAAGGATTAGTGCCCTCAAACTGAATATACAGGGTCTCGGCCAATACGGGCGCTCGTTTCGCTCCACCAGGATAATAAGGCAGCGACAGGGCCACCCCGGCTTGAGTAAAAAACAGCGTACCCTCCGGGCTACGTACAGAAAATCCGGCCGGCGTATCGAGAAATCGTTCTTGGGGCACAAAGGCCAGCGGCAGCCCCTGCCCCGAACCAAATAGCTCAAGTGGGTGATATTGATCGAATGATCTTGAATCTGGCAGTGACCGTGATTGGGCAATAAGCGGAATTAGCAGCCAGATCAGAACAAAGGGAAGCAGTCTGGTAAAGGTGATAGTACGTTGATCAACTCTGACTAGGTTTAACATCGATTCCCCACTTTACTAAGAAGCTGCTTATTGTCTCCAGATTTACCCTAGGATCACCAATTCTCCCATAAATTTTGCGGTAATCGGTGAGTATTAATAATTATAGGCTTTTGAAGACGCTTAAGACTGTCGCTAAGATGATGATACTTAATCAGAGATATTAGCAGAGTTTAGTTGGGGGACCGTTTGAAAATAATAAAAAACGGGTTAGACCTAAGCCCGACTAACCGGTTAGTGTGTATTCGGTGTATGTGGCTACATAGTCAAATCCCAGTTTTTGATAACAAGCAATCGCGGCTTGATTATCAGCTTTAACATTCAGGCCGATGTGTTTAATCCTCCGCTCAAGTAATTGTTGGCCCAATTTGGCGCAGGCTGCCAGCGCCAACCCACGACCACGATAGGCCGGATGGGTCGTCACATTACCCACCGCCGCCACTCGATACTGCTCCGAGTAAACATGGATGCCGGCCACGCTGACTAGTGCGCCGTCGTCTTCCAGGCCAAAGAAGCAGCCGGTTTCCAACATGCGCGCATCGAAGGCGTTATCGGGATAACTGGCCTGGTACAACGCGGTTAATCGATCTATGTCAGTGATCGAGAGAGGAATTACGTGAGAGGTATCGACCGCCGCTAATACCGCCGGGTTGGCCAGGATCATTTTGTGATGAAGCCCGTGCGACTCGATCTGGTAGTCATCGGCTAAGACCTCGACCAAATCGCCGCTTAAGTGGGCGTAAATGCGCTTCGGCAAAAACGGTCGTATCGAGCGCAGCAGCGCCGCCATCTCAGTAAAGGGCGGCAGAGTCAGCGCCAGCAGCACGGGCAGCGAGATGCCACTGTACACGAGTGCCGCCTGTTCAATGTCGCTGACCTGCCGGTGCGCGTACCAGGTCGTATATGGCCAGAAAAAGTCGTCTAAATCGCCCAGCTCATACAAATGCAGCGGCGCAGTCCGGCGCAAATACAGTTCGATTTCAGCGCGATCGTGAAGGCAAACGGGATGGAGAACACGTTTGCCACTATATTCCGGCATACTCATAATTCTTATCAATCCTAACCCGGTTTCCTGTATCACCCTATCGCATATTCAGACAAGATTAACAAGATTTTTTAAGATATTTCATCTTGTTAATCTTGTCTAATGATCTTGTACTCTTGTATGTATTGCGGACCGTTTCTCGGAACAGATTAGGGCTATTGAAGACCTATTTATTATACTGAAAGCAGCGACAAACGTCATCTCAGCTATTTAACAATCAAGGCCGTTCTTCCCTCATACTCGCTTTTCCCTATAATACCTGAACGGAAAAACAAGCTGCAAACCAAATGGAAAGGTCACAAAAATTCAAATGTCAACCAAATACTGGATCGGTGTCGCGGTAAAAGACCACGTGCTGGCTGGGGTTCAAGGCGGCTTCGGCCAGTTGGGTCATGGCAAACACAAGCCGGTGGAACGGCTCAATCCCGGCGACTGGCTGGTCTATTATGCC
Organism: Anaerolineae bacterium; assembly: GCA_020433785.1. Next base: position 1,054 of record JAGRCC010000587.1, on the reverse strand, counting down.
CCGCGTACCCAACTGGAAAACGGCGATAAAGTCCAAGCCTTTGTCGCCTTGGGTCAAATTCAACCCGGCCAACCCTACCAGGTGGCGATGTCCGCCGATTTTTCCGCCTGGCGACGCGACATCGCCTACCGAAACGTTCAGGAGGCCGACATCCATCCGCTTTTAGAGCGGCTGCGCTTCATCGACGATCCTCGGTATTGGGGCATGAAGTTTCGCCGATCTGTGTTTGAGATCGACCGTGACGATTTTACCATTATTGCCGAGGCTATGGGAGTTCAGTTATAACGTGAAAATCACGATCTTAACCGTCGGCACTCGGGGCGATGTTCAACCCTTCGTTGCTTTGGGGCAAGGGCTGAAGGCAGTCGGACACGAAGTGACGATTTGTACATCGGTCACCTTTGAGCCGTTTATCAAGGCCCACGGGCTAACCTACGCTTATATGAGCGACGACATCATCCGCTTCATCGACAGCGAGGCCGGCCGTGAAGCGATGGATAAAACGGATAATATTTTCGCCTGGATCAAACTGGCCATCCAGATGACCAACGCTATGAAGCCCGTTTACCGCCGTATGCTCGACGAAGAATGGGTGGCGGCGCAAGGCAGTGAGGCGCTCATCTACCATCCCAAGGCTCTGGGCGGTTATCACATCGCCGAAAAGCTGGGTATTCCCGGCTTCCTTAGCCTGCCTATGCCGCTTTTCGTCCCAACAACCGCTTTCCCCTCGATCGTTTTACCCGAGTGGAACCTGGGCGGCGGGTACAACAAGCTAAGCTACACTGTCACCGCCAACATGTCGCAGGTCGCCTTGGGCAAATTAGTCAACGTTTGGCGCCAGGAGACACTCGGCCTGCCCAAACGATCGGTGCTGGCGAGCGAATTGGTGCGCGCCGATGGCCGGCCGGTGCCGGTGCTGCACTGCTACAGCCCCCACGTACTGCCGGAACCGGCGGATTGGCCGGAGACAGCCGTGGCCACCGGCTACTGGTTTCTCGATCACCACAACGATTGGCAGCCATCGGCTGCTCTGCTTGACTTTTTAGCGGCCGGC
>JAGRCC010000586.1 GCA_020433785.1 Anaerolineae bacterium | reverse complement strand
CCACTTTTCATTTGCCAAATACATGTGGCGGAACGACGATAGAGCATCTTTTTCTAAGAATATTAAATAACACCAATCTGGCTACAATCCAAAAACAACCCTGTTTTAGCCCCAAAAACAACAAAACCTTAACAACTGACTGTTTAAACCGGCGAATTAATTTTATGCTTGGCTATATAACCAAAGGTTGTGAGGTGAATGGAATTTCTGAAATATTTCTACAACATGCCGACATTCAGGCCAGTATAAAAATCCATGGCCAGGATTATATCGACTCGCTATTCAAAGTTACATTCATTCGCAACCCGTTTCCCCGCATTCTATCGGCATTTTATTACAATATGTGGAACAGAAAAACCACCTTTAGGGACTTTGTCTTAAATACACTAACCAGCAAATATCAGCTTAACCACAGTTATACCGTAAACCATTTTGGTGAACTCAACAGATTTACCCATTGTGACGGTCAACCGTATGTAAACTTCGTGGGCAAGCTGGAAAATATCAACGCCGACGTTGAAAAACTCTCAGAACAGCTTAGCCTACCCCTTTATCCAAGCCTCGAGCGAAAACACGCCAAAACGGTTTCCGCCGATATCTACGAACATTATTCGGAAGCGTATGATGATGAAATGGTCGATTTTGTTTACAAGCTGTACCAAAAAGATTTTGACCTCTTCGATTACACCTTCGATAGAGAACTGCCCTTCAACCCGGAAGGATACAAGTAACAGATTCGAACCGATCGGTAAAAAAAATTGTCCGTACTGAAGATTTACGGTGAAAGAAACAGCGGTACCAATTATTTAACCCGCTTGATACGCCATAATCTTAATATTGATCTGTTACCGGGTGTCGTCCAAAGAAAACGTATGCCTGTTGTTGACCCGGAACAACTGGATGATATGGCCCGCCGGAGGAATTTACCGAAACAAGAAGTCCTGGCCGATCTCTATTTTCAGGAAACCTTTCCTGATAATCTCGGCTGGAAGCACAGCCTGGTAAAACCGGTCGATCAGCTGCGGCAATATACTATTTGTTCAGACAGCCTCTTGTTTCTGACCTTAACCAAAAACCCCTATTCCTGGCTGCTATCACTCTATCGGCGACCCTATCATCATTTGTGGCGAGAAAAGCCCGATTTCGAGACCTTCTTAACCGCTCCGTGGCGAACCGTTGGCCGAGAAAATGCCCCCGACCAATTTTCAAGCCCGGTAGAGTTATGGAATCAGAAGAATGGTTCTTACCTCCAGCTACAGCCGCAATTTCCGACTTTGAATCTTCGCTATGAGGCTCTCTTAGCTGATCCAGAGGGCGCAGTAGAAGCCGTTCGAAATATCACTTCGTGTGATTGGAAGCAAAGGCCCTTTGTCAACATTGACGGGGCGACCAAGCGCGATGAGAAGAATTTCACCTTTTATCGAAACTATTATCTGAAAGAGCAATGGCAAGAGAAGCTTTCGCCGCGCTCAATAGAGCTTATCAATGAACGGCTAAATGATGAAATATTAGAAGCGTTTCAGTATGACAAGTTAACCTGAGTAATGCGTCGCTTATGATTATTTCCCACAAACATAAGTTCATCTTTATCAAGACAAAAAAAACTGCCGGAACAAGCATTGAAATAGCGCTATCTAAGTTCTGTGGCGACGAAGACGTCATCACGCCGATTACCCCGGCAGATGAGCGAACTCGGAGCCGCCTGGGTTATCGGGGGCCTCAAAATTATCTACCCCTAATCTCAGATGATGGCTCTGGAGATGCGGTCAATGCACCCGGATCGAGACAAAAAAAGTGCCGGTTTATAAATCATAGTGGCGCAAAGAAAATTAGAAGGTGCATAGGGGAAGACGAATGGAACAGCTACTACAAGTTTTGTTTTGAACGAAATCCCTGGGACCGGTTTATTAGTTTGTATTATTGGCGCTGCCGGTCAGAGCCGCGTCTAACAATTTCAGCGTTTCTGGACACGGACATTCCGTTGAATCTCAAAAGAAGAGGCATAAACTTATATACCATCGCTGGCGAAATTGCCGTAGACCGCGTCTGCCTGTATGAAAATCTCACGAAGGAATTGGAAAACATTCGGCAGCGATTGGGTTTGCCGGAAAAACTGGAACTGCCTCGGGCTAAAGCCGCCTTTAGAACAGACAGACGAAGTTATCGCGAGATCCTCAATGAAGAACAGGCTGCGAAAATCGGAGCATTATTCAGTCAAGAAATTGGCCTCTTTAACTATGAATTTTAATTGTACCCCACTAAATAAATCCCAGGATGATGTATGCTGTCTGTGATTGTTCCGTATCGCAATGAAGAGATGTTGGGTTTTACAGTGCAACGGCTGCACGAAACCATCAGTGTGCCGTATGAAATCATCACCGTTGATGATGGTTCTAACTCACCGGTTGACATCCCCCCCGGCGTGAAACATATCCGTTTCAATCAATCGATCGGGGCGCAATTGGCCCGGCATGTCGGCATTGAAGCCGCTCGATATGATACCGTTCTGGTCATCGATGCCCATATGAATTTCTGGGATGATGACTGGGCTAAACGATTGGTCGATTATAATGTGGAGCATCCCACCCACGTCGGTTGTGTTCTGACGCTGGGTTTACAGCGTGACCGGATGGAGATGGAGCAAGCTCGCGGCCCGTATGCCGGAGCCCATATTATCCTTAAAGAAATCAGTGACAAACCTAACCAACACTACGTTATTGCCAGGCGCGTTTTGGTCGATAAGTGGAATAAAAGTCGCACACCGGGCGAAGTTGGCTGTGTTTTGGGAGGGGCTTACTTTATGAGCCGTAACTGGTACCTGGAGACCCTGCAAGCGCCCTGGGCAGAACTGCGCGGCTGGGGCATTTTGGAAGCCAACATTTCTATTCCCAACTACTTGCTGGGCGGAAAGAATGTTTGCTTTGACATCGAAATTGGGCATATGTTTCGCCAGGCCCCCCCTTTCCACACCAATATCCATAATCTGCTTTTCAACGAACTGTATCTGGTCCATGTCGTTGTTCCTGACCCCAAAGAACGAGACAAACTGATTGCCCAATTAGCCCTGCCGGATGATCAAGTGGCGCAAAAAGCCTGGGCGATGCTCAACCAATCGATTCATAGCTGGTATCGCCGCTATCTGGTTGAAAAGGGGATACGCACCTGGGCAGACTACAAAACGGAATGGATGGACCCGAGTCGGGAGTATTGATCGGGGTCAACTGCACCGATTCGTGCTTGAACCGCTTTTTTATTACAATAGGACTTACGCAGTTGGGTGTAACGAACCAGGTGACAGTCACTTTTTGTCGAAAATGAACGTCCATTTAGCCCAAAAAGGTCGATTTATCACACCCAAGTGACTGTCACCTTTTGATCGATTGGGACGAGACTGTTCAAAGCTAGGCGCTTCAGTTTCGGCTAATCCGCTCGCAGTTCAGAACAAAACCGGACATAAATCAACTTAGGAATGAGAATTAATTAACTTACCCAATTCTGTCGGGTAATTTGTAATTGGTAACTGGTAATTAGAGACTAGAGATTGAATCACCAATTACCATTTACTATTTACCAATTACCCGACACAATTGGATGAGTTATTTGATTGAGAGTCCTAAACA
>JAGRCC010000585.1 GCA_020433785.1 Anaerolineae bacterium | reverse complement strand
CGTAACCGGCGTGGGTTAACTGCCGATTTGCCTGCCGGTCCCACAACGCCGTTAGCGCAAACTCCAGCAGCGGTAAATTGCCCGGCTCTTCGCCTACATCATCCAAAATGCGCTCCACCAACCCACTTTCAAAGGTGACGCCTTGCATCTCAGCCGGACGCTGAACGGCCAACCCCAACTCCTCGTGAGTCATCGGCCCCAGCTTGAAATCGTGATGCTGGATCATATCGGCCAGGGGGCGATGGGCCAGCGCCTGTTCCAGAAAATCGGCTCGCAAGGTAAAGACCAGCGTAAAGGCGGGCCGGGTCTGGTACTGCTGCAGGTCGATGATTTCAAACAGCATATCCATAAAATTGTAACGAACTTCCGGGTCGGGGCAGAGGGTGTAAAGCTCTTCGAACTGATCGATGACCAACACCAAGTGAGCCGGTTCGGGGTGATCCCGACGTTCGGAATTAGCCCCTATCCCCGCCTCGGCGGCCTGCAAAATCCGGTCAACCACATCAATCAGGGTTAGGTCGCCTTGGCTCAGCCGCTCGGTGAGCCGGCGAACCTCGACCAGTTGATCGGTAATGGTCATCTCTGGCTCCAGCAGGGGCAGCAGGGTCGCGGCCAGACTGCGGAAGGGATCGCTGCCGGGCCGGAAGGTGTCAATTATAAATGACGAATGATGATCGATGATCGATGAAGAAGGTGATGCACTATTCATTAGTTCGTCTTTATTGTTTCCAAGCCGGGCGACTAACCCGGCCTGAACGACCGATGATTTCCCGCTGCCCGACGGGCCAATCACGGCGACCAGCCCTCGGTGCTGCACGGCCTCAACCAAGCTTTGGGTGAAGATTTCCCGGCCAAAGAAATAGGGCGCGTCTTCCTCGAAAAAGGCAAACAGCCCGCGATAGGGACAGGCCGGGGGCGGGCCAACCGGCGCCGGCAGCGGTGTGGTTGGAGTTAGCGGCCGGTTGGCGATCAGCGCTTCCAGCTCTGCGCCGACCAAGCGCACACTGAGGATGCGTTGGGCGCGATCTTTAACCAGCATCCGATAGACCAGATCGGCCAGAGTTGGGGGAATATCGCTGCGAAATTGGTTGAGATCGGGGGTGGGCTGGGTCATAATGGCGGACAGCGTCGTGGTCACGGTTTCTCCCCGGAAGGGCGGTTGGCCGGCCAACATTTCAAACAGGATCACGCCGAAGGCCCAAATATCCGCCCGTTCGTCCAGCGGGTAGCCGTCGCAGCCTTCCGGGCTGAGATAATTGAGGGTGCCATAGAGTAAGCCTGCGTCCGTTAACCGGGATCGGTCGCTGAAGTGGGCTGTGCCAAAATCGGTCAGGCGGGGTGTACCGTCGGCGGCCAGGAGTACATTGGCCGGTTTCAAATCGCGATGGATGATGCCCAGCCGGTGAGCGCGAGTTAGGGCGTCGGCCAAGTCCAGGGCTATCGCCAAAACCCGGCTGATGGGTAACAGTTGCCCTTGGTTGAGCAGATCGAGCAGCGAGCCGCCATCGACATATTCGATCACCAGATAGTGCCGGCCATCCTGCTCAGCGGCGGCCAACAGCTTGACGATATTGGGGTGGTTAAGCTGGCGCAGCGCGTCGCCTTCACGCACAAAGCGGACCACCAGATCCGGGTCTGAGGCGACAATCTCCGGTTTGAGCATCTTGATCGCCACGGGGTCACCGTGTTGCAAGTCGATGCCCCGGTAGACATTGCCCATCCCACCCTGGCCCAGCAGCTGCTTGGCCAGGCCCTCCGGCGTATGACCATCGATGATACCAAACGATTCGGCGATAACTTGGACGTTTTGGCTGGTCTCCTGCCGGATGCGTTCGTAGAGCGCGGTCGTTTCCGCTTCGGGCCGGACCTCCAACTCATCCTCAAGTAGGTCGAAACAACTTTGGTACTGGCGCATCGCCGCCGAACGATTACCGGCTGCGGCGTACAACTGCATCAAGCAGCGGTGAGCCGGTTCATGAAGCGGGTCTAGTGCCAACCAGCGTTGGGCATAGCTGATTGCGGCATCGAAGCGCCCTTGAGTCTGGTGGCCCGTCACCAATTGTTCCAAGACGCCGGCCAACTCACGGCGCAGCCGGTCGGTTTCGAAGGCTTGCCAATCGTCAAAATCAGCGCTGTCAGGCAGAGTGAACCCCTCCAAAAAGTCGCCCCGGTAAAGCGACACCGCTTCGGCCAGTTGGACTAGACATTCATCACAAAGCTCGCCGTCAGTATGGTTGTGGTTTTCCCTGGTGTGGACCAACTGCCGGAACTGTTCGATATCCAGCCAAATATCTGCCGCCCGATCCAGTTCGATGCTATCTCGTTCTACACGCAGTCCCTCGCCGGCCAAGATTTTGTTGAGCGTGGACAGCGTGGTGCGCAGCGTAGAGCGAGCCTGGCGTGATCGGGAATCGGGCCAGAGCAGCGTCGTCAACGCCTCGCGGCGATGGGGTTGGCCGGTCACGGCCAGGTAGGCGATCAGCGCCATACTTTTGCGGGTGTTCAATTCCAGCGGCTGGCCGGCTCGCTCTACGCGGGGCGAACCGAGAAAAAATAGCTTTAGCTTAGACATCGATGTTCCTCCTTATCCATTCGAATTATCTCCATTTTTTTGGAGATAATCAGAAATCGCCGATAAATCAAATTTGAGGAATAAACATCTGATTTTTTACGTTTTTTTAACGCTTTGTTTGACGCTCTCACAGCGGGGGCCGGCTAGACTGAAATCAAAAGTTAAACCATTCCGGCCAGTCGGAAACAATCTCATTATCAACCGGGCAGAGATTGGCCTCTTCCCACCCTAAAAAGGAGCATAAAAATGAAAAACCAACGTCTATTTATCAGCGGTATCATTGGGCTTATGATGGTTATGGTTACAGCTTGTATTCAGGTGTCATCGCCCGAAGCCAGTGAGCTTGGGTCTGATCCGGCTCCGGTTGCGGAGAGTGAAGGGCAATCGGGTTCGACGGACCTGGCCGCCAACCCGGAATTGATGATCGTCAAACGTTTTGAGGGGGTGAGAGAGAATGAAACGGCTACCGGCTCGACCTTTTATGCGGCCAATCCTGAGTTGTTGGCTGCCGGGCGTTACACAGCTCCAATCACGGTTGATGAAGCCGTATCCGACTCAGCTTTCTGGGCGGCTAATCCTGAGTTGATGATCGCTCGGCGTTTCGCTCAAACAGAAATTGGCACGGATTCTCAATTTTACGCAAATAACCCAGAATTGATGGCCGCTCGGCGTTTTGAAGTCGCTACAGAAAAATGAATTTCAAACTGATTTTACAACTGGGTTGACGATATACATATTAATGATGCCATAGATTAATTCTTTTTCGATAACTTTACAAATCTGACTCGACTCATAGGCTGCAACAACAGAAGGACAGGACTTACCCCAAAACCCAGGTGACAGTCACTTATTGTCAATAAATTAGCATCGGAGTGGTCCAAACAGGTCGATTTAGCGTGTTTAAGTGACTGTCACCTTTGGAACTGCGTAAATCCTGAAGGAGTTGAAACAAGGCCCAAACCGCTAACTTGAACATGTTCGACATCATCGGTTACAATAGTAACCGTTTTGAACGGAACAAATTGGAGCAACCGGATGTCGAACTACTTACAACTATGGATCATCGTGTTTATCGCGTCGCTATTGACCGCGTGCGGCGGGGCCGCACCGGAACGGAACGGCCCTGGACAGGAAACACTGTTTGTGTCTCATTATTGGGAGAGCGAACACGAGGAAAAAATGTTGCAGGAAGCCATCAATGCGTTTATGCGCCTCAATCCTGAGGTGATGGTTAATCTAGAGTCGAGCCGCCGCACCGGACGAGATTTTGCCGAGCAAGCCAACGCCGGGTTGGGGGCGGATATGCTGGTGGGCTTGCCGCTGGAGAAGGTCATTCCCCTGGCCGAGGCCGGGCTGCTGCAAGAGCTAAGTGGCTATGATATCGATACCTCCGAGTTCCGCAGCCAGTACCTTAATGCCGTCCACTATCAGGATCACCTCTACGCCCTGCCGTTTATGGGGACAACCTCGATTATGTACTACCATAAAACGCTGACCTCAACGGTCCCGACCGATCTGGGCGAACTGCTTGAAACCCATGATGAGGCTCCGGTGGGCATCCCTGTCAACTTTGTTGAGGCGTTTTGGGGGACTCAGGCCTTTGGCACCAACCTGCTGGGGGAGGAAGAAAACGTTCAATTAGATTTGCAGAGCTATGTAAATTGGTTCGAGTGGCTCAAAGAGGCCCGTAACCAACCGGGTATCATTCTAGACGATGAGGTTTTTTTCTTAAGGGAAAAGTTTATCAGCGGTGAACTGGCTTACTTAATCGACTCAACCGACTCATTGCCTCAACTGAAAGAGGTCATCGGCGAGGCAGATGTGGGCGTCAGCCCGCTGCCGGGCGGCGCAACCGGTCCGGCCAGTCCATTGGCCTCGCTAGATGTCATCGCCTTTAACCGGGCGGCGGCTCCCGAAAAAATTCGCGTGGGGCTGCGGTTGGCCGAATTCCTGACCAATGCCTCGCAGCAGCAGAAGCTGGTGTTGGAGGAAACCGGCCACATTCCCGTTAACCGCACCGTCACCATCCGGCCCCGCCTGTCCGAGGCCGGGAGTGCGATGGCCAAACAGGGGGCAACCTCGATTGCCATCCCGTTAGATTATATCGACGCCTTTAACCAAATTCGGCAGGTTGGCGATGAAGCTTACTTACAAGCACTTGAAGGTGATACCGATAGTATCGAAGCGGCCATCTACCTGTTTCGCGAAGCCGGACAATCCTACTGACCTGAGTTCGACCATTCTTTTGTAGGTTGGGTTAAATGGATCAAATTGATACATCGTTGCCCAAGGTGTTGGGTTTCGCCGGAGATTCAGGCACTAAAACTCGGAATGAAACCCAACGTTAGCTCGCTAGAGGACAAAATTTCTGGCTCAACCCAACCTACGCTGATT
>JAGRCC010000584.1 GCA_020433785.1 Anaerolineae bacterium | reverse complement strand
AACTTAATTTGCCAGTCGTGAATAGGGATGATATAATCGGCCTTCGTTCCAGTTTGCACAATTTGCGCTGCTAGAGAGAAAAAATCAAAAAAATTGGAACGTTTCTCTCAAATTAGAAGCGCGTAGTCTAGGAGAGAAAATGAGCACACAAAATATAGCCACAGAAGAACAAGCTGCCCAGGCAGCAGCGGGGGTAGACACCCCGGATGCCCCCGCCGTAGACGCCCCGGCTGACAGCAGCCCCACCACTGAAGATACACCGGCCGTATCAACAGAACCCACCGAAATCGAAGATGTCAACTCCATTCTCGACCTTCAACCAGGCCAAAAGATGGCTGGTAAGGTTAAAAACATTACCGATTTTGGTGCTTTTGTCGATATTGGGTTACCCCAAGACGGTCTGGTCCACATCTCCGAGTTGTCCCGCAAAAAGGTTGAAAAAGTCACTGATGTGGTTTCAGTGGGACAGGAAATTGATGTTTGGGTCAAAAAAGTGGATCAGAAGCGCGGTCGTATCAGCCTGACGATGGTTAAACCCATCTCCGTTCGTATCAGAGATATTGAAGAAGGGGCCGAACTAGAGGGGGTTGTGACCCGTTTGGAAACCTATGGTGCCTTTGTCGATATCGACAGCGAGCGAGACGGTCTGGTTCACATCTCACAAATCACCCACGAGTATATTGATACACCAGGCGATGCCCTGTCGGTGGGTGACACGGTGAATGTCAAAGTGTTGAAAGTCAACAAGAAAAAGCGCCAAATCGATCTATCGATTAAGGCACTGGTTGAACCGCCGGCTAAGGAGCCAACCAAAGAAGAAAAATATGAACCGGTTGTTCAGCAAGTCGACGAACCGGCGGTGGATGAAGCCGATGCCGAACCGGTCCCAACGGCAATGGCCATGGCTTACGCGGCCATGCAAAGCAAGATGCAGGACAATCGCTCAGATCGAAGTGACCGAGGCAAAGACGATAAACGACGCCGTGAAATGGATGATATTGTCTCCCGCACCTTAGCGACCAACAACAAATAGGTAAAAAAAAGCCGATTCTGAGATCGGCTTTTTTACTTACTTATTCAGGGCAAAGCTACCAACGCTGCCTAGTACAGCCCTAACGCATTACAAAACCGATACTGACTGAGCTAACATCTTGCGGAACTCACGCCGGTTGAAGCGGTCCCACGCAGCTGAAAACGAGACCAGCAGTTCGTGGCGTTCGTTTTGTTTGGCGCGAAGATAAGCCTCAATTTGCTCCGGGCTTTGCTGTTCTTCAAGTGGTAATTGCTCCTGCTGCGCAGCAAACCCTTTCAAGAACTTGTTGATGATACCGGCCGCGACTTCGGCGTCGTTTAAATCACCCAGATGATCCTGCATGATTTTGGTTTCGGCAATCACCCGGCCAGCCTCTGGCCCCAACACTTCCTCCAGGCATTCCAGAGTATAACGTAGTCGTTTGCAGGTAATGCGCAGTTGGTGCAGTGTGCTGATCGGCGCGCCATCGAGAACGGTTTCATAGGCTCGTACCTCGGCGTATGTATCATAGATCAGCATTGGCCCTACATGGCGAAGTTGGTCTGGTTCCGGATTGTCACCTAATTTAACCGGTTTGGCCCCCATCCCTGCTGTGATAACAAATTTACCGAACAATTTCTTAAATCGGCGATAATCCCGGCTATCGAGATGGTCCATCATGGTTTGCCGCGCTTTGTCTCGTTGAGTTTGCAACATATCGAGCAACGGCTTTAGTTTCGCTTGCTCACTTTCCGCAATGGTCGCTTGATAGTGATGCAGCTTCTCGATAAAAACGTCCAAGTCACGCACCGGCCCCAAAGCTCGCCCGGTCTTTTTAAGCCCCTTAAGCAGCGGCAAGGCTGATTTTTTAGTATAACTATCGCCAAAAACTTGGAAAGCCGCCCGCATGCGTCGAGTAGCCACCCGCATATCATGTAGCTCCTCGATATCTTCCCCCAAACGCGTGCCCGGCTCGTGGTTCAGCATATACTCAAAATGGAAGGCCAACACCTTACGACCGGCCTCGGCCATACTATCCGTCGGTTCCAGCCCCATTTTTACCTGGCTAGAGAGCGAGATAATTTTCTCTTTTTTGGCCTTCTTCTTTTTAGCCTTTTTAGTCACATCTTTCGCTTTTTTCCTCTTTGTCTCAATCAGCTCACCAATCGATGTTAGAACTTCACCCGACGCGACCGATTGCGTCTCTACGACAGGCTCGGTTAATTGTTCCTGAGGCGTGCCCTTCTTAACCGAAACAGGGATTGCCTGAGCGACTTCAGCCTCTACCGTTCGGTCGGCAACCTCCGCCACTTGACTACCACTTTCATCGAGAATCTGCGTTTCTTGATACGCCGGAAAAATTGCCATCCGCTGTTTAGCAAATTCCCGCTGCCACCGTTTCACCACTCTGACCGTTAAATCGACCTCGGCTGCAATATTTTCCGGCTTTTGACCGGCTTCGGTCATGAGGATAATCATAGCCCGCCGCGATAAATTTTTGGTGTCGGTATCGGCTATTGTTTTGAGATTGACTTTCTCTGAGGGGGTTAAATCAAACATGTTATTTCTCACTTTGTTACTAATGTTTACCCAAACCAAGCGGGCCGAGCAAATCTGATCAAGGCTGCTTTGGCCACCCAACGCCTAGCCGAGTAGCATGGCTTAAATAATCTTTAAACCAAAATTTCGCTGTCAAATTGAAGGGGATGTGGGTCTGGGTAGAATAAGATTTATAAAAAAAATTTAACAAGTTATTAACCATAATTTTACAAAAAAATAGGCAACTTGCCAAATTTGGCTCTACTCCACCCTATTTGTGAAATTTAATACAACTGCTGTTAAATTTATGCAAAATTTCATTAATGAATTATAATAATTCCGGTAAATGAATTTTTCCGACTATCGAAACGTTTTCTCAACTCCGGGGTTTAGTCAGGTGTGAAACAATTCACAGGGGACAGCCACGATCACAACCCCATGTGCGCCTCTTCGGCTCTCTTTTATCGAAAAAATTCATTGTCCCCCATCTATCACCGTCAAAACATTCACCCAACCGGAGGTACCCATGAGTCTTGACCCAAAAATAAAACAACTGAGGGAATTCAAAGAAGGAGCGAAATTGGGTGGTGGTGAAGAACGCATCGCCAGCCAGCACGCTAAAGGTAAACTTACCGCCCGCCAACGAATCGAAATTTTGCTTGACGAAGGATCGTTTCGTGAAATTGATATTTTTGTGGCGCGCCATGTTGGTGAGTTTAATCTCAATAATTACCATCCCACCGGCGACGGCGTTGTCACCGGCTACGGCACGATAGACCAACGTCTGGTTTATGTATTTGCCCAAGATTTCACCGTATTCGGCGGCAGTTTAGGCCGAGCTCACGCTGACAAGATTATCAAGCTCCAAGATTTGGCCACCAAAAATGGGGCGCCGATCATCGGTCTTAATGACTCAGGGGGGGCTCGCATTCAAGAAGGAGTGGTTAGCCTGGGCGCTTACGCTGACATTTTTCTGCGTAATGTGATGAGCAGCGGCGTCATTCCCCAAATTTCGTGCATCCTTGGCCCCTGCGCCGGTGGGGCTGTTTACTCACCGGCCATTACCGATTTTATTATAATGACAAAGGAAACCAGCCATATGTTTGTCACCGGTCCGGAAGTCGTCCGCTCGGTCACCCACGAAGAGGTGAGCATGGAGGACTTGGGGGGAGCGATGACCCACAACCAGATCAGCGGCGTGGCCCATTTCGCCTCGGAAAGCGAAGAACACGCTCTCTACACCACTCGACTGTTAGTTGGCTTTATTCCCAGCAACAACATGGAAGACCCCCCCAGCATCATCTGTCGAGACGATCCGCTGCGGACGGAAAGCGCGCTCGATACCATTATTCCAGAAAACCCCAACAAACCCTACGACATTCATGAGGTCATCACTAAAATTGTTGATGAGGGCTTCTTCCTGGAAGTGCAAGAACATTATGCCAAAAATATCGTGGTCGGCTTTGCCCGCCTTAATGGGCGCAGTGTCGGCATTGTCGCCAACCAACCGGCGGTTTTAGCCGGCGTGTTAGATATCAACTCTTCAGCCAAAGCCGCCCGCTTTGTCCGCTTCTGCGACTGTTTCAATATTCCTTTGATTGTTTTAGAGGATGTGCCGGGCTTTTTGCCAGGAGTCGGCCAAGAGCATGGCGGAATCATCCGGCACGGGGCCAAACTGCTGTACGCCTTTGCTGAAGCCACCGTGCCCAAGATTACGGTCATTACGCGCAAAGCTTACGGCGGCGCTTACGATGTGATGAACAGTAAACATATTCGGGGCGATATCAATCTGGCCTGGCCAACCGCCGAAATCGCGGTGATGGGGCCGGAGGGTGCGGCTAATATTCTGTACCGTAAGGAGTTGGCCGCGGCTGAAAATCCCGATACCCTTCGAGCCGAACTGGTTCAAAAATATCGCGATACGTTTGCTAACCCTTATGTTGCCGCCAGTTGGGGGTATCTAGATGACGTCATCGAACCGTCACAGACCCGCCCCCGCTTGA
>JAGRCC010000583.1 GCA_020433785.1 Anaerolineae bacterium | reverse complement strand
CGTCGCCGTGGCCCATCTGGTATAGCGTGGCCAATAGCTCCGGACTAAATAGGGTAGAAATTCCTTTCAACATTTGTCGCTCCTCTAAAAATACAGTAGTCAGATGTCCGTAGACGGTAGTCAGACATTTTCATTGTCGGTGTCATTTCGGGTGAGACTGTCTGACTCTTTTATGATTGACGCCGGCGTACAATGTCGGCGTAGACAGCGGCAATGACGATGGCCCCTGTGACCACGATTTGCCATTCTTGAGGTACCGATAAAATTCGGAGGCCATTGGTTAGCGTACTAATGATGAACGCGCCAATGATGGTGCCTAAAATGGTGCCTTCGCCGCCGCTCAGTGACGTGCCGCCGATGACGACCGCCGCAATGGCATCGAGTTCGTAGCCGGCGCCTAGAGCCGGTTGGGCCGAGTTGAGCCGTGAGGCAATCATCACCCCGCCTAAACCGGCGAACATACCGGCCAGGGTGTAAACAGCGGTTTTCCAAAAGCCAACGTTGACGCCCGATAGCCGCGTGGCTTCTTCGTTACTGCCGATGGCGAAAGTGTATCGCCCCAAAATGGTTTTGGTGAGAATAAGGTGGGCTACAATGGCCGCGACAGCCAAGATCAAAACGGCGTTAGGGATATCAAAGCCCGGAATGATACTGCCGAGGATCGAGCCGCCGGCAATCTCAGCAAAAGCCGGCGTTTCCGTGAAGTAAATCGGCTTCAACCCTGAAATAATTAACGCCAATCCTTTCGCGACATAAAGCATACCCAGGGTAGCGACAAAAGGCGGTATTCTCAATTTCGAGATGACCGTACCGTTGATAAATCCGGCAAATGCGCCGGCGCCCAGCCCACCAATCACGCCCAAAGGGATGGGCAGGCCCATGTTGGTAATGAACACCCCGGTCATGACAGCGGCAAAGGTCATCACCGTGCCGACCGACAGGTCGATGCCGCCGGTGATAATGACGAAGGTAGCGCCCAGGGCCAGAACCCCGTTAACGGCCGTTGCCAGCAAAATACCCACAATGTTGCTAAAGCGGAAAAAGTTTTCGGAGGCGAGCGAAAAAACAACGAACATAACAATTAGGCCCGTAAACGCCAGAATCTTTTGTGCGGCGTCGCCTTTTAGCCAAGAAATTTTTCCTACAGTAGGTGGGTTTAAAGATGAACTTTTGGTGTTTGCCATTTAAATTTCTCCGTTCGTAACAAGCTGCACGTTTTGTTCTTCACGCTGCGTGGCGAATTTCATTATTTTTTCTTGGGTGGCTTCGGCAATGGGCAATTCGCCGGTAATCCGTCCTTCGCACATCACCACCACCCGGTGACTCATGCGCAATATTTCCGGCAGTTCGGAAGAGATCATGATAATTGATTTGCCTTGCTGCGTGAGTTCGTTGAGCAGCTTATAGATTTCGCTTTTGGCCCCGACATCAATACCGCGGGTGGGTTCATCAAAAATCAAGATATCGGTATCGGCCGTTAGCCATTTGCCAATGACCACTTTTTGCTGATTGCCACCGGATAAATTTTTAACTTTTTGTTGCACGCTAGGCGTTTTAATATTAAGGCTTTGCTGGTGGTGTAGGGCTGTTTTTTTAGTGGCTTTGGTATCTATCCAACCCAGAAACCGAAAGAATTTGCTAAATGAGGCCAAAACAATATTGGTTTCAACATCGCTCTTCACGGCCAGCCCGTACCGCTTGCGGTCTTCCGAAAGATACCCAATGCCGTGGGCAACGGCATCTTTGGGTCTTTTGATATGAACTTGTTGGCCGTTGATGTAAATTTCCCCGGAGTCAATAGAGTCGGCGCCAAAAATGGCCCGGGCCACTTCGGTTCGGCCGGCTCCCATCAGCCCGGCGAAACCCAGTATCTCGCCTTTTTTGAGACTAAAATTGATATCCTTTAGACTTGACCCCCGATTGAGATTTTTAACTTCAAGCACAGTTTCACTGCTTTGTGTTTCGGGTATTTCGGGGGCGGTTTCGTAAATGGTGCGGCCCACCATCAAACTGATAATCTGGTCGATGGTGGCATCCTTAGTCTGCAAGGTATCAACGTAACAGCCGTCGCGCATGACCGTGATTCGGTCCGAAATTTGTTTCAACTCTTCCAACCGATGCGAAATATAGACGATGCCGACTCCGTGGTCTCGTAATTCGTTGACGAATTTGAACAACTCTTCAATTTCCGACTCAGTTAAGGCCGCGGTCGGTTCATCCATAATTAAAACATTGGCATTGAACGACAGCGATTTAGCAATTTCGACCATCTGTTGTTGGGCCACCGACAAGTTGCCCACTTTGGTGCGCGGATGTAATTTGAGCCGCATTCGATCCAAAATGACCTGAGCTTGCCGGTTAATTGTTTTGTCATCAGGTAATAAATTGAACCCAATACGTGGTTCACGGCCAATAAAAATATTTTCGGCGATGGTCAGGTGCGGCATCAAATTGAGTTCTTGGTGAATGATGCTAATGCCCAATTTTTGCGCAGCGAGAGGGCCGGGGATGGTGACATTTTTCCCTTTGTACAAAATAGTGCCTTCATCTTTGTCGTAGATACCTGCCAAAATTTTCATCAAAGTCGATTTGCCGGCACCATTCTCTCCAATCAAGGCGTGGACTTCACCGGCCGCTAACTCGAACCGACAATTACTGAGGGCATGGACGCCGGGAAACCATTTTTCAATGCCTTCCATTTTTACCAGAACATTATCCATAGGATTTCCTCAACGTTGAGGCAGTGAGGAGGAGCCAGTCACCAGAAACCGCGCTTCTTTTGAGTCTCTGGTGACGGCTCTCTAAACTACCTTCTTGGGTTTATAGGTGAAAAGGTGATCAACAACTTTAGGTATTCAGACTACTCATACAAAAGAGCAGCAATTTTTTCATCTTTGATGTTCGTGGCGTCATACCATTCAAAACCGGTGTCAATCGTTTTCGGCAGTTCTTCGCCATTGATAGCTTTAACCGCCGCTTCAACGCATTTGTAGCCAATACCGATGGGGTTCTGGGTGATGGCTCCAGCTTCCGTGCCGGCTTCAATCGCTTGGATTTGCTGCAAGCCGGAGTCGTAGCCGACGACGGTGATCTGACCTTCTCGGCCGGTTTCAGTGACGGCATTCAAAACCCCAATGGCCGACCCCTCGTTAGCGCCGAAAAAGCCTTTCAAATCGGGGTGGGCTTCCATGATGGCTTTGGCTAAGTCGGTTGATTTCAGGTGATCGCCGCCGCCATATTGAACATCGACAATTTCAATATCCGGATAGGCTTCGGTAATCCGATTAACAAATCCATCGCGGCGATCAATGCCAGTGAGGCTGGTTTGGTCGTGAACGATAACGGCCACTTGGCCCGCGCCGCCAATAAGTTCTGCCATTTTATCCGCAGCGTAGGCGGCAGCAGCAATGTTATCGGTGGCTGCGGTTGAAACCGGGATGTCGCTATCAACGCCTGAGTCGAACCCAACGACGGGAATGTTGCTTTCCTGGACACGTTGCAGCAATGGCAGCAACGCTTGACTATCTAACGCGGCCAAACACAGGGCATCGGGGTTCTTGTCTAAAGCGGCCTGGACCATTTCAACTTGTTTATCGACTTGAGACTCGGATTCAGGTCCTTCAAAGGTGATGGTCACGTTAAGGTCGCCGGCGGCTTGTTCTGCGCCCGCTTTAACGGCTTGCCAAAATTGGTGCTGAAACCCTTTAGATACAATGGCGATATAGGTGTCTTCGGTAGCGCCTGCTGCGGTGTCAGCGGCTTCTTCGGCAGCGGGTTCTTCCGCAGCCGGTTCCTCGGCCGGTGCTTGAGTTGGGGCTGGGGTCGGAGCGCCACAAGCAGACAAAAACATGAGACTGACGACAATTAAAGTTACCAACGTAATGAAATATCTTCTCATCTTTGAAAATCTCCTTTTGTTTTGTTTCTAATTTGATGATTCTGCGGCTATGAGTTGAATTTTGTAAAGCCGCCAGGTCTACTAATGAAAGAAGCTGGTAAAACATCATTGTACTACGGTTTTATGTCATAAACTGCGTCTCCCTTGATGCAAGTTTCATCAAAATGTAAGTGATATTGTGGTATTGCCACACTTACCAAGTGTTAACTACTGCCGTCCACTCTGGGGGCAGCGTAACACAGTGCCAGCTATCCTCGACAGACCCAATGGTTTTTGGGCGGGAACAATCGTTGAAATTTCATAATTGCTTGTATCTTTCGTAAGCATCTTGCCAGGCTAAGGCTGAAAAGTTTGGCTCGTATCGCTTAAGCTCACCCATAGCCGTGACTAATTGCCGAGCCTCGGCCAAATTGCCCACGTCGCCCAAGGTAATTAACTGCACCAGGGCGTTGCCCAGGGCCGTTGCTTCGATCGGGCCGGCCAGAACGGGCAAGCCGGTGGCGTCGGCCGTCAGTTGGTTAAGCAGGTCGTTTTGTGAGCCGCCACCGACGACATGAATGAAGTCAATTGAGCGGCCCGATAGGGCCATTAACGACTCCAGCACATCGTGATAAGCCAAGGCCAGGCTTTCCAGCACCGTCCGCACAATGGCCCCAGACGTTTCCGGCACCGGCTGGCCCGTTCGGGCGCAATAATCCCGAACCTGCTGCGGATGGTCTCCAGGCGCCAGAAAAACCGGGTCATTAACGTCAATAAGAGAACGTAAGGGCGTTGCCTTCCGGGCAAGCTGGGTCAACTCGGCGTAGGTATAGTTCTGGCCGGCTGCGGCCCAGGCCGCTCGACACTGCTGCACAATCCACAGGCCCATCACATTTTTCAACAGCCGAAATGTGCCGTATACCCCACCCTCATTGGTCAGGTTGGCGGCCAGAGCCGCCTCATTGATGAGCGGCTCGTCCACCTCCAAACCGACGAGGCTCCAGGTGCCACTGCTGATATAGGCAAAGTTGGGGGTTTGGACCGGCACAGCCGCCACGGCGCTGCCGGTATCGTGGCAGGCAGGGGCAATGACGGGGATACCTTCGTAATCGCCCAGGCGGGTGCCAGCCGGCACAATCTCAGGAAAGATGTGGTCGGGCAGGCCGAGGGCGGCCATCAGTTCTGTGGCCCAGCCGCCGGTGCGCGGATTGAACAGTTGGGTTGTGCTGGCGATGGTGAACTCGCTTACTTTGGTTCCGGTAAGCCAATAGTTGAGCAGGTCGGGCGTTGTCAAAAAGGTGGCGGCTATCCGGAGATCGGGGGCCTGGCGGTCATCCAGACTCATTAGTTGGTACAGGGTATTGATGGGCAGGAACTGGAGGCCGGTTTGCTCAAAAATGTCAATCTTGGCGACTTTAGCCATCACTTTGTCCATCATTCCTGTGGTGCGCCCATCACGGTAATGCACGGGGTTGCCGATCAAATGGCCCTGCTCGTCAAGGAGGCCGAAGTCCACCCCCCAGGTATCGACGCCCATACTGGCCGGTTGGTAAGCCCGGCCTTTCGTGATCCCGGCCTGAATGTCGCCCCACAAACGCAGCACATCCCAGTGGAGCGTGCCATGAACGGTGACGGGAACATTAGCGAACCGATTCACCGCTTCCAGGCGCAGCGAACGGCCATCGAAGTGGACCGCCATCACCCGGCCGGATTCGGCCCCCAGATCGATGGCCAATACAGTTTTTTCAGTCATTACGCTATCCTTACTGTGATAGAATTACATCTTTGTAGGTCTTACGCTTGTCGATAAAACTGAAACCCACAGGGTTATCACGATGATAAATTTTGATAAATTGTATATTACTTTCGTTTACTTGTCAAATATTTTTGTTTTAGTTTTGATTTTTTATTCGTAACTGACTTGATTTTACATTTCATTCAAAACAGAAGCAAACGACTTGATGCCATTTTTTGCCATACCAGGAGCCGATGCGCTGTGGGCAACCCAGATACCATCGACTTGAGTGGGCAGGTATAGGCTCCGGGTTACCTACAGCGACTCTCATCTCATCGGCTAGCCGTACAGCGCTCCAAAATTAGCGCAGGCGCGATAATCTGCTCCCTGCGGTTCCAGCGCACCGAAAGCGGTCCAGGCGCTGGGTCGGAAGATGGTCTCTTCCGGCACGTTGTGCATATAAACCGGAATCCGCAGCATCGAGGCCAGGGTGATCAACTCTGACCCAATATGGCCGTAGCTAATCGCCCCGTGGTTAGCGCCCCAGTTGGCCATCACGCTGTAGACGTCCCGGAAGGGGCCGCTGCCGGTTAGGCTGGGGACAAACCAAGTGGTAGGCCAGGTCGGGTCGGTTCGCTCGTTTAGAAGGTGATGAACTTCATCCGGCAGCGCAATCGTATACCCTTCGGCGATTTGTAAGGCCGGCCCCAGCCCGTGGATCAGGTTGAGCCGACACATTGTGACCGGCATCTCGCCCTGCGTCTGATAACGGGTTGACCAGCCACCTCCACGAAAATAGCCGGTGTTCGAGGCGTGCCAGGTCGTGGCTTCGAGGCAGGCGGCTACCTCGTCCTCATCGATCTCCCAGAAGGGCTTCATCACCGGCTGACCGTCGCGCGACTGCTGCCCCGTACCATCGAGCGTGGCCGGACCCGAGTTGATCAAGTGCAAGAAGCCGCCTTCGGCCCGTCCGGTCAAGGTATAGTCGGTGACCCGCTTGACCGCCGCCGGACTCCAGTAGGTCCGCACATCGGCAAAAATTTGGGCTGTGCCAGTCAGCAGATGGCCGAACAGCATCGACACCGCGTTGAGGGCATCGTTCTCGGTGGCCACGATGTAAGGGGCGCGGATTCCGGTCCAATCGAAGCTGGTGTTGAGTATTGCTTCCATAAAGTCGCCGTTGGGCAGATGGTCGGTCCACTGCCGCTGGCCTTGAAAACCGGCCGCGATAGCGTTGCGCCCCAGCGCTTCTTCCCCAAAGCCCTGCTCGGCCAGCTTGGGATTGCCAACCATGAGGTCGCGGGTAATCAGAGCCATCTTGACGGAGATAGCCCAATCCTCATCTTTTTGCGACCGGCTGCGCTGTTTGGCCGGTGAGTTGTAATCTTTCCCTTCCGGGCAGTTGTCTTTAACCCAGGTCAACGCCTGCTCAAATTCATCCTGGTCATAGATACCTTCATCCATGCGGCGGATCAGTTCGGTCATATCGACCGACTCGACCCGCATGCCTAAATAATGTTCAAAGAAGGGCTGATCGACAATCGAACCGGCAATCCCCATCGACACCCCGCCGAGCGCCAGATAGGATTTACCCCGCAGCGTGGCTACAGCTAACCCTGATCGAACAAACTGCAAAATCTTAGCTTGCACATCGGCCGGAATAGCGGTGTCGTCCGCATCCTGTACATCGCGACCGTAGATACTGAAAGCCGGCAGCCCTTTGTAGTTGTGACCGGCCAGCACCGCCGCCAGGTAGACCGCGCCGGGCCGTTCGGTGCCGTTGAAACCCCAGATCGCCTTGGGGATGAGGGGATCCATATCCATTGTCTCAGAGCCATAGCACCAACAGGGGGTGACCGTAAGCGAGAGACCAACGCCCTCTCGCTTGAACTTCTCGGCGCATCGGGCGGCCTCGGCCACTCCGCCGATAGTGCTGTCGGCGATAACGCATTCAACCGGCAGTCCGTTGGCATGGTGCACCTGCTCACTGATGAGGGCGGCCACATTCCGGGCCATGGTCATGGTCTGCTCTTCCAGCGACTCGCGCACCCCGCCGAGCCGCCCGTCAATCGTCGGCCGAATCCCGACTTTGGGCATATCCCCCACCCAGCGATTTTGAGGCGGGTTCATTTTAATGTTTTTTAGGTTCGTCATTGTTTCTCCTAACTCGGCCAAACCGGAGCCAAAATTGTGAATAGTCATATTTAATTGTGAATGATGAAGTTGTTTTTTATTGAAGCATCTTATGAGACGCTGGAGATACAGGCGCGTAAAATCAAATTCTCATTACGCCTTTCCGACCAATTTCCGGCGGCGATAATGTTCGTCCAAACGGCTGTCGATGCGCTCGACGTCCTCCGGTGCAAAAAATTTGGGGCCACCTAAAGCGTAGGTTCCCTGCAAAATTTTGGCCCATTTATCAACCATGAGCATAATGTTCAGCACCTCATCGGCAGTCTGCCCCAGAGCAACCGGCCCGTGGTTGACCATCAGCAGCAGTTTAGGGGGGCGTTGATAACGGCTTTTGTACTCTCGTAGAGCCTGTTGTACGGCTAACGCTAAGGATAGGCCGGGATCAACGTAAGGCACCACAGCCGGGGCCGGGCCACAGACGACAATACCATCCGGAAAGATCGGGCGCAAGAAAGGCTCGGCGCCCAGGTGGCTGCACAAAATCTGGTTAACTGACACGGTATGGGTGTGTCCCACCCAGGTGGCTTCCCCTTCGGTTAAACACAGGGCGTGGAGAAAAGTTTCAACTGAAGGTTGGGGCTGCCGGCGGTCGACCAAAGCCGCCCGCAACCCGGCGGTGACTTCGGCATCGGTTAGCTGCGCCGCAGCCAGCATCGTTTCGACGGCGCTAAAAGAGACCTGACAAAAGTCATTGGCGGTGATGGCACCCAGTTGACTACCCGAAGCCTTGATCCAAAATGTGCCGTTGCTTCCCTTGGCGCTGGTGTTGCCTTCGCCTAAGATGGCTAACTGCCGATCCTCCCGGCCTAATTCGTGAGAGAGGTGCACCAAGTCAGCCAGCAGTTGCTGATCGGTGTGTTCTTGGCGCATACGCTCATCTGCGATTTGAGCTCCGTTGTGAGTGAGTCTCACTTGCCCTGCTTCAGCCAATTGATTTAATTCATTGTGGATGGTCACCTCGAGGACGCCAAGTTGCTGGCTCAGTTCGGCTACGGTGATGTTCTCTTGTTTCATCAAGATGTCTAAAATTTTCTTGTGCCGTTCAGTCATTAATATTACTGCCTCGTTTCCCCATGATAATAAATTTTATCCTATTAAAAACAGTTTGTTTAGGCTACGCTAAGAAAATAATTGGCCGAAAAAATCTAATCTACGGTCACCCATTCAAATGCAAGTAAATGGTATCATAACGGAAAGCCTCTGTCAACAATCAAAATATAAAAGAAAGTTATTAGAAAGTAAAAAATGTGTCATATAGAAATTATTGACAAGTTTATGAAACTCCGCTATAATTTTTTTTCAGACCCACTCGCACTTATCCCCTGATTACCCTGAGTTCTTAACTAAGGAGCCAAGGCATGCTCATCAACGAACGACAAAACCAAATCCTCGATATCTTGGTTGACAAACAGGCTGTCAGTGTGGCCGAGTTAGCTGAGTCGCTGAACGTGTCAGCCGTGACCATTCGCACCGACTTGAACCTACTGGCTGAGCAGGGACGGTTAGTCAGAACTCACGGCGGGGCCATGTTGGTTGGGGAAAAAACCCGGCAGGAACTGACATTTGCCACCCGACAGCAGCTTCGCGGCGATAAAAAAGTGCGGATTGGCGAATTGGCGGCGACCTTGGTTCACCCGCGCGATTCAATATTGCTCGATGCCAGCACCACGGCGCTGGCCGTCGGCCAGGCGCTCAAAAACTGCTCAGATTTGGGTGAATTATCTGTCATTACGACGGGCGTATGGACGGCTCTGGAACTGCTGGGAGTAGCGCATCTCAATATCATTCTGACCGGGGGTAGTCTAAGGAATACAACGGGGTCGATCATTGGCCCCATTGCCCGGGATGTTTTAGGGAAGATCAACATCCACAAAGCTTTTCTGGGCGCGTGGGGATTGACTATAACGCACGGTTTAACTGAGGCCAATTTACAAGAGGTCGAGTTGAAACAGTTCGTTATGGACCGCGCCCAAGAGGTGATTGCGGTCGTGGATAGTAGCAAATTTGGGCAGGTCGGTCTGGCCACCTACGCGCCGTTGGAGAAGATTACGCGGATCGTTACCGACGATGCAGCGCCAGCGGCCATGGTGGCTGAACTTCAAGCCCGAGGCATCGATGTGTTAATTGCCAATAGGGCTGAGTAACCTCTATTCAGCCTCGACGAGGCGAAGATGGTCTCGTTAATTCCCCATTAAACAGGCCAACCCCTTTTCCGTCCGGTTGCGCGGAATATTGAATCCTCTACATTTCCTCTTATATTACTAATTGGTATAATTATTGGGTGCGCTGTTTACTCGCAGCCCACGCCTGACCGTTTGTAGACCATCTCATTTGCCTGAAACCACTGTAAATTAGTATTTTGTATAAGGGTATAAACTATGGAGTTCCTCACCTTAGTCTTGTTTATAATCGGATTTGTGTTGCTCATTTCCGGAGCCGAATTCCTGGTACGAGGAGCGTCGAGTTTAGCAATTGCCATTGGTATTTCCCCGCTGGTAGTGGGCTTAACCGTTGTCGCCTTTGGGACCAGTGCGCCCGAATTAGCCGTCACCATCCAATCGACCTACGCCGGGCAGTCCGACCTGGCCGTGGGCAATATTGTCGGGAGTAATATCGCCAACATTTTGTTGGTGCTGGGGTTGGCAGGGTTATATGGGGTATTATTGGTCGACAAACAACTTTTGCGCTTAGAGCTACCCCTGATGGTAGGGGCGTCAGTCGCTCTATGGCTGATGGGTCTCGACGGGACAATTAGCCATATCGACGGCATCATTCTGTTTGCTGTGGGCATCACTTATACAACCTACGTCATCCGCAAAAGCCGCAAGCAAGTTAAGGCCGATAAAGCCGCCGCCACGCACGAAGCGGATATCTCCGTAACCCCGGTGCCAGGGGCAAGTCACTATGTTACTCAAATTGGGCTGGTGCTCCTGGGGCTGGTTATGCTCGTTTTGGGATCACGCTGGTTGATCGACGGGGCGGTGGCCGTGGCCCGGCTGCTGGGGGTAAGCGAGTTAGTCATCGGGCTAACGATTATCGCTGTCGGCACATCGCTGCCAGAAATTGCCACTTCAATTATTGCCAGTATCAAGAAAAAAGGCGATATCGCCGTAGGCAATGCGGTCGGCAGTAATATTTTCAACATTGTGATGGTCTTAGGCTTAGGTAGCGCCGTTTCACCCGCAGGGATTGGTGTGTCGCCGTTAGCGATTAGGAGCGATA
Source organism: Anaerolineae bacterium (assembly GCA_020433785.1). The sequence continues at coordinate 548 of JAGRCC010000583.1, read as the reverse complement.
TACCCATTATGATCGCGGTCGCGATTATCGGTATCCCCATATTTTATACCAGATACCGGATCGATCGCTGGGAAGGGGCTATTCTAACACTTTACTACATCATTTATACCATCTACCTTTTCCTCAGCGCCACTCAAAATCCGGCATCAGACACATTTACGGCGATAATCACCACACTAGTTCTGCCAATCACCGGATTAATCATCTTAGTCTCGGCCATTCGTTACTATTTCCACTCCAGAAATACCCCCCCGATGATTAGCAAAACTGCGCCGCCAAGCCAAAATTAGCAACTTTAAGTAATCCTGCTAAAATGCATTGACACGCCATTGTAACAGTGGCATAATCCCTGGTGCATTAATTCACAAAGCGACCCGCATGGCGACAGACTCGATTCCAACAGCATCTACGGCAACCCGTGGATGGGGCGGTTACCTCCGCAAAGTAGCCGCCATCATTGGCAAAGACATTACCACCGAACTCCGAACCAAAGAAATGATCAGCGCCATGTTTGTCTTTTCACTGCTGATCATTTTTATTTTCAACTT
>JAGRCC010000582.1 GCA_020433785.1 Anaerolineae bacterium | reverse complement strand
TCATTTATAATGGCTGTTCTTAAATCAACTATAGGTGAATTCTATTTATGAAACCACCGCCTTTTGAATATTTTGCCCCTTCCACCCTTGACGAAGCCCTGGATTATATGGCTGACTACGGCGACGAAGCCAAACCACTGGCCGGCGGCCAAAGTTTAATCCCCACCATGAACTTTCGACTGTCGCAACCGGAAGTTTTAGTCGATTTGAATGGTATCGCCGAACTGGCTTACATTCGACCGGCCGCTGGCGGCGGTGTCTCCTTTGGTGCGATGACCCGCCAGCGCAGCGTCGAGCGGTCGCCGTTGGTGGCCGAGCAGGCGCCGCTCATCCACGAAACAATGCCGTACATCGCCCATCCGCAAATCCGCAATCGCGGCACGTTTGGCGGCAATCTGGCCCACACCGACCCGGCCTCCGAACTACCGGCCGTCGCGACCGCCCTCAATGCCCGCTTCCGCGTCCAAAGCCGCAGTGGCCAGCGCTGGCTCGCGGCGGACGAATTTTTTGTCGATTTATTTACCACAGCTCTGGAGCCGGAGGAATTGCTGGTCGAAATCGTTATCCCGACGCTACCCACTCAAACCGGCTATGCCTTCCACGAAATTTCCCGGCGGCGCGGCGACTATGCCCTGGTTGGCGTCGCCGCCACGGTGACGCTCGATGACAGCGGGCTGTGCGAGGCGGCCCGACTGGTCTACTTGAGTGTCGGCGATAAGCCGGTCGAAGCATATCAAGCCACCGCCGCCTTAACCGGACAAGAACTCACTACCGCAGCCATCGACGAAGCCGCCGAAATCGCCGCTGCCCAGGATATCGACCCACCGGGCGATATTCATGCCTCCGTCCCCTACCGGCGGCATCTGGCTAAGGTACTCGCCAAACAGGTTTTGGTAGCAGCCACCGCCCGAGCCAAACAGGAATAAAAAGCGCAGAGACTGGAGATTGGGTAATTGGAGATTAGGAGATTGAATTAGTCTAATCTCCTAATCTCCCAATCCCTAAGCTCCAATCTCCATTCATCAAGGACTAAAGAATGAACAACCTACACACCATCACCATCACCATCAACGGTCAAGCTTATGAACGCGAGGTCGAGCCTCGCCTGCTGTTGTCCGATTTCATTCGGCACGAAATCGGCCTGACCGGCACCCACGTTGGCTGTGAACACGGCGTTTGCGGCGCCTGCACCATCTTGTTCGACGGCGAGCCGGTGCGCTCCTGCATCATCTTCGCGGTGCAGGCCAACGGCCACGAAATTATGACCATCGAAGGGCTAACGCCGGACGCCAGCGAAGAAAATCTCCATCCCCTGCAAGCCAGCTTCCGCGAAGCGCATGGGTTGCAGTGCGGCTTCTGCACCGGCGGCTTTCTAATGACCTTGCTGCCCTTCCTGCAAGAAAACCCCAACCCCAGCGAGCAAGATATTCGCGAAGCCATCTCCGGCAACATCTGCCGCTGCACCGGCTATCAGCATATTGTTGACGCCGTGAAGATTGCGGCGGAAAAAATGGGAGGTAGGTAAATGTCGACGCGTTACTTTGGCCAACGAATTAAACGCAATGAAGATGTGCGCATGCTAACCGGGCAAGCGCTGCACGTAGATGACGTCAATTTTGCCGACATGCTGCACGTGGCTTTTTATCGCAGCCGGGATGCGCACGGTTATATTAGAGAGATTGACGTGTCGGCTGCAAAAGAGCGAGAAGGGGTCGTTGCTGTTTACACCGCCGAAGATCTGGGCGATTATTGGCAGCCCGGCCCGCTGCTGGTGCCGCCGCCGCCCACGATCAAAGGGCTAATTTTCAACCAACGCACGCAGGTGCCGCTGGCTAAAGACAAAGTCCGCTTTGTCGGCGAGCCCATTGTGATGGTTGTGGCTGAGAGCCGCTACATTGCCGAGGACGCCGCCGGCGATATTTGGGTCGAAATCGAACCGCTGCCGGCCGTTGTTGACATCGAGCAAGCGCTTAACGAGGATATGCCGACGATTCACGACGATCTGGATTCCAACCTGGCGGCGCATGTTATCCAGAGAAAAGGCGATTACGAGACCGCAGTCCAACAGGCCGATCTCGTCATCAAGCGCAAACTCAAGTATGATCGGGGCACCGCCGCCGCGATGGAAAATCGCGGGATTGTGGCCCAATGGGACGCCAAGAGCCATAAACTGACCGTCTGGGATACGACCCAGGCGCCGATTGTGATCCGCAACGGACTGGCGGCAATGCTGGGGCTGTCGGAGCATCAGGTACGGGTCATCGCGCCTTTTATCGGCGGTGGGTTTGGGCCTAAAATTATGATGTTCTATCAGGAAGAGGTGTTGCTGCCCTGGGCGTCGATGAAGCTGAACCGGCCTGTGAAGTGGATTGAAGATCGTCAGGAAAACTTTTTCGCTACCACGCAAGAGCGCGGCCAGATTCACGAGGCCGAACTGGCGCTGACTAACGATGGGCGTGTTTTGGGACTGAAGCACAACTTCATCCACGACGGCGGCGCGTACATCCCGTATGGGCTTACGGTTCCGCTTAACAGCCAGGCCAATGCCCTGGGGCCATACGCCACTCCCAACTACTACAGCGAATTCAAAGTCGTTTTTACCAACAAGCCGATTGTCACTCCCTACCGGGGCGCAGGCCGTCAACACGGCGTGTTTGTCATTGAGCGGCTGCTCGACATTGCCGCCAAAGAGTTGGGTCTCAGCCCGATTGAGATTCGCCGCCGCAATTTTATCCAGCCGGAAGCGTTCCCATACAACCACGAAATTATCTTTCAGGATTTCGCCCCGCTGG
>JAGRCC010000008.1:1591-3769 GCA_020433785.1 Anaerolineae bacterium | reverse complement strand
CGGCGCGCTGGAGATATTGTACGAGACAGGGTTGATCGCGGTCGAACAGGTCGAGGGGGCAGCGGCCCGAACGCTAGGCCAACTGCGCCTGCAGGTCTGGCGGGTGCTGCCTATTTTGACCCCGTATCAAGTGGGGCAACTGTCGAAGGTGCAGCAGGCTGACCACAAGCAGTGGCTGCAAAACCATTATGCCACGCTGAAACTCAGCTTCGAGAGCTGGTCAAACTTTCCGGAGCGATCATTAGTGCCGTTTATGCAGTACTACGCTGACGGACGAAAATTGCACGGGACGTACTGTCCCAACCCCTTTAGGACATCAAATGAGGATGAGGAGCATACTATATCTAGTGGGTAAACTCTTGACACCACAAGAGTGGTACATAAATGTACCACCTCCCAGCCCTCAATCGGCAGTAGTACCCACTATATGTAGTGGTGTCCCTCTCAACACCACAAGAGTGGTACATAAATGTACCACCTCCACTTCTCTCGACGCCAACCAATCAGCTAAATAGTGCCGGATCCGGACCAACATCTCAGAGGTGGTACAACCCAGTGCCGCCTCTTTTTTTGTCTTTAGACGGTAACATATATATACCACAAAGCCGCTATTAGGCCAAAAGGTGGCCTATTAGGCCACCCTTGGTGAGTAATGAAGGGTCGGCATACTATATGTAGTATGTAGTTTTTTGATTAATACAACATATAGTATTTATTTAGCGGTGCCTTTTACCAACACGCTTTAAAGAAGAAAGAATCATGATATTTACATAAACATGAGAAATAAGCAAAGGGATGGTGACTATCCTCGGCCCACCCCCATTGACGCAACTCAGAAGTATGGTTGAATAGGAACGGTAGGCAAGGAACGTTAGAAAGCCTTTTGAAAGGACCCATTTATGACATATGAAAAACATCGTATCGAGGATTCGCTGGTCACGGTGTGGGGACGCGTGGCCGGTCGGGTCGGTCAGGGGGAAGATGGCCTCATTCGCTTTTCTCTCAAAAACAAAAGCGGTCATTTTTACATCCAGTGTCATCGCCAAAACCTCCGCCGTTCGGACCAGATCGAAACAGGTGAGTTGCTGCTGGTAGCCGGCACATTGACCAGCCGTTACGTCCAGGCCATACACCGTCACCAGCCGATTATTCAGGCGCTATCCATCTCGCGCTTGACCAGCCACCACCTCCAACCGCTTCTTCTGAAATTTGAACTCACCGATGAAGCCGATCTCTCCTTCATCCCCTTCACCTCGGAGCTCTCATGACCGCCACGGTATCCCTGTACGGCGAAGTTCTGAGCTGTGAGGAACGCTCGAACGGCGTTCGGCTCTTCATTCGCAACGCCAGCGGTATCTTCGAAGTCATTGTCCCGACCAGACTGGCTGAGGTATCCTTCAATGTTGGGCAGTGGCTGCATTTCGCCGGAACGCTGAGCAGTTACCGCTTAGGTCGGAAAACGATGATGTATCTCACCGCTCAGCAGGTCGGCGCGGTCCGGCCCGATGCCACGCGCCATCTCCTTAGCCTTCTGGCAGTTTCACATCAGGATTAGGTCAGTTTGGGACAAGGTCGGTAGTAGGCTCAGTGATGGTGACCGACCGGGTAAAACCGTGGGCTAGCGTAGTGCGGTCGGACCCGACCCCGGACCAGACCATTTTGCCCAGTCTGTGTTCAGGATCAGGTCAGGTTGATATCAGTGCCGGCCAACGACTGATCTCGGACAGGCACTATAAGTGCGGCCAGGTCATTTCAAGGTCGGGTTACGCCCCGGTTTAGCCTATTTTTAGTTCAGCCTCACTCCCGGCGGACCAATCTCTGCTTTCAGGTTCGCAAGGCTTGCCCTCAGAATGACGGTTTATTTAAGAAATCAAACGCAATTCAACACAAATTGCATAGAAAATGATGACAAGCTGTGTTAGAATGGCTCTATCGACCGGAGCTGGGTCGAACTGGGAGTAGCAAACTCCCCTTCATTTTACATACTAACCCTCGGTAGATATATCGGCTTGTCGCCGACTCGTTCTTAGCTCTACGGTTCACAGGGGTTGGTCTAGGCTTAAGGCAGTTTAGATCAACGGACAAACCCTGTGCCTCGTGGAGCTTTTTTGATTCTCGCTAGCTTGTTGTCGTTTACGGCGGTGGCCACCAACCCGGTGGTGATGCGGCTGTTGGTCG
>JAGRCC010000008.1:0-1559 GCA_020433785.1 Anaerolineae bacterium | reverse complement strand
TGACGCCCGACCCGCTGGCCCATATTCCGACCGCGACCGCAGCCCGGCCTGGGGTGGAGGCCGGCGCTGTGTTGAACCCTTTAACGTTACCGCTCCTGGGTGATCCACCCCCGACCTTTATCCCGACGCCTGAGAAAGTCCCTTCATTCTTATTGCCGGAGACATCGGCCACGCTACTACCCACCCCAGACCGGCGCAGCACCGCTATCCCGACCGCTAATGCTCTGACGGACCTGATACCAGACCGGTTGTCCATTCCACGCTTGAACCTCGATGTGCCGGTGGAAGTCGTGGGACTGATCCCATCGCCGGGCCCAAACGGGGTCTACGAGTGGGAAGTGCCATCCTATCGAGCCGCCGGCTGGCTCAATCGCTCAGCGCCGTGGGGCCAAACCGGTAATACGGTTCTCGATGGCCATCACAACGTCGCCGGCGAGGTCTTTCGCAACCTGTGGACGCTTGAGCCGGGCGATAGCATCACTCTAACCGCTGAAGATCGCCGTCGCACCTATCGGGTGGCCAAAGTTTTGATCCTGCCCGAACGGGACGAGCCGCTCGAGGTCCGGCTGCAAAATGCGGCCTATATTCAACCGACCGAGGATGAACGGCTAACACTCATCACCTGCTATCCGTATGAAGACAACAGCCACCGCACGGTGGTCATCGCGTTTCCCCAGGAGGCCGGCGATGAGTAAAGGCTTTCTTACGTCGCTGATGGCGCTCACGCTCAGTTCGGCCTTGATGACCGTTCGGCAGCTGCTCGTCCCGCTGGTGCAGGGTAGTCCCGATTGGCTGGGGGTGTCGCGGACCATCGACCACGCGGTGTACACCGGCCTCAATGCGCTAGCCATCATCTTGTGGCGGCTCAACTCGGCCATCATGTCGATGTCGCTGTTTAGCTACAGTACGCAGGATTGGCTGACTAATGGCGCGGACGGCGGGGTATGGCAGGTGATGGATCTGGTTATCGGACCGGGCGGCTTGTTTGGCCTTGAGACCTGGCAGTTGGTCCTGACCCTGGCCATTATGCTCTTTGGTCTGGCCCGGGTATTGCGGCCCTTTTTACCGACTTTCAATCCGGTCGATGTCGGCTGGCTGCTCATTTTTGGCACCTTCTCTTTTGTCGTCGTCCAGCAAGGCTCAAGCCTGATGCAGCGCTTTGAAACCTGGCGGGCTGATTTGGGCGGCTACATGTACCAGGCTGTGGCTGCTGACGGGCGGGTGGATATCACCGTGCCGGGGGTTGACCTATCCGGCAGCGAGCCGCTCCAGCCGCCGGCGGACCTGGATGGCCGCTCCCCCATTCGCGGCTGGGAAGCGGTGGCCACCTCCTACTTTCTGGCCGACAGCGAAGCGGATCTGAGCCGGGGCATTCCTCCCGACACCTTTCGACGGACCTACTGCCTATATGACCCTAACCAGCCTATAAATGAACAAGCCGAAGAAAATGAGCAGGGTTGCAGCCCGCGCAAAGTCTGGGACGAGTGGGATGTGGTCAGCACCGGCGTCATCACCGAGGTCTTCGGTATCGAACTGCCGGTTTCAATCGGCATGGAATT
>JAGRCC010000581.1 GCA_020433785.1 Anaerolineae bacterium | reverse complement strand
TGCCAATGGAGCCACACTTGCAGGGTCGAAGCGCCGGCATCCAGGGGCGTGAGCGAGTAGCCTAATAGCTCTATTTTGCCGCCTAGGTCGGCTTTGAGCGGTGTCCGGGGCGGACGCGGATCGACCTTGCCATTGGCTACATAAAACAACCCTAACACCACCTGATCGCCGGCGACCGGGTTTCTGGCGGCGTCGCGAACCGGTACGCGACGGCCGGTGCTGTAGTCGAACAATCCCACCCGGACTAGATAAGGACCGGGCGCAATATCAGTTCCCAACCACAAGACGTGCTGATCGGGAATCGTGCCGCCGGTGCGCCAGCGATGCTCGTCGAACAGCGAACTGTCGGTCCATTGGGCGATCGGCTCACCGCGCCGGTCGATCAATTGGACGAATTGGGTGCGGGGGTAAGGCTGGCCGATCAAACTCTGCCAGTAGAGGTTGAGCACGGGCGATTGGCCAGGCTGAACCAGCGGCGGCACGATTTCGTAGCCGAAGAGGCGCACCTCATCGTCAAACGTATAATCGATATGGGGGACCGACGACCAATCGGTGAGTTGGGCCAATAGAGGTTGAAGACTCTGGTACGGCGTGAACAGGGCGATGGTATCGGTGTTGGCGGGGTTGCGCAGTTTAACCGGCGGGCCGGTGGGGATCAGCGCGGCGAACACATCGGGCGGCAGCGGCCGGGTAACATAAGCCAGTCCCTGGCCGGTTGCGTCGCGCGTCAGCCAGATCAGCGCTGAGGGCGGTTGTTCCGGCTCGCGCACTAGCACCACCGACCGATCCGCGTTGACCAGCGGCGGATCGGTCACTTCCTTAAAGTCATCAAACAGCATAAAGCGCATCGTGGGATGCTCGTACAGGTAGAAGGGCAGCAGCACATCCCGACTAGCCGACTCGTCGATGATGCGGCGGGCCAGATCGACAAAGCGGCCGTGGTAAGCCTGGTAGACTGCCGGCTCGGCGGCCCAGCGCCAAAAGTAATTATAGGCCGTGCCGCCACCGCTGACGACAAAAATCAGAGCGATGGTCCCGGCTTGGAGAGCAAAACTTGGCGCTGATTTCAGCGTTCGATTGGCCAGCCAAGTGACCAGCGTGACCAGCCCCAGCGACATCATGACGTAGTAAAACGGCAGCATCGCCGAAATTCGTACCGTGCTGATGCCCGAAGCCAGAGGCGCTGGCAGCCAGGTGACGACCAACCCGATCAGTAGAAACAGATAAGCCGGTCGGCGAATTTGCCATATCGCGGTCACCAGTCCAACCGCAAAGCCGATTACATTGAGCCAGTTGAAGCCGGGCTGGCCAACCAGGTTATGCCGCCAGGTGTCGCTGGAGCCGTCGATGAAGATCCGCAGCGCGTCGATGAACTGGCCCAGCGCGCTGGCTTCGCCTCGGGCCACGCGATTGAGAATAAATAGGTCGCCGCTGCGAAAGAAGAACCGCATCGGATTTTCGAGGATGAACAGACCAAGCGGGATAAAAACCAGGAACGAGGTGAGCGCCATCACCAACAGGCCCGTCCATAACTGCCGCCGGACAAGGGGCGGTGGTTCTATTTGGATACGGCTGGCGGCCAGAATCGATACAACGATCACAAACAAGCCAAACACCAGCGGCATCAACCGGGCGGCGAAGTAAGTATACAAACCCAAACCCAGCGCGATACCGGCGATGGCGAAGTAACGCATCGACTGCCGCCGGAGGCCCTGCCAGAACAACGTAGCGGTCAAAACCATAAAAAAAGGGAGCAGGGGCGACTCGTATGCGGTGCGGCTCATGACGACATGCCACAGCGAAAAAGCCAGACTCGCCGCGCTAATCAGGGCCAGCCAGTAGCGGTCGCGCCGTTCGGCAAAAAGCACCAGCACAAAGGGGTACATCAAGGCAATGAGCAGGACGTTGACCATCGGCGCGGCCAGCCGAGCGGCATAGGGGGTGACGCCCCAGATCAGCATCGACAGCCCGGCCAGGTAACCGATCATCGGATGGCGGCCGGTGTTGCCCACGAAGTAGGCGACCGGGGTCATCGTTTTGAACATCCACAGGCCGTCGAGGGCGTTGTAAGCTTCATCGTAGTAAAAGCCGGGCGGCAGTTCGGCCAGCCGCCAGAAGCGAAACCATGTGGCGCTCAGAATAATCGCCAGCATTAGGCCGACGCGAAGCCATTTTTTGCGGGCAAGCAGGTTAGGTGAAGCAAGCATAACCGCAGATTATACTTGAGGCCGTTTTTTCGGGAAATTGGGAATTAGGAATGAAGAATGAAGAATGGAGAATGGAGAATGGAGATTAGAGATTAGAAACTGGGGATTAGGAGATAAATTCAAATAAATCTCCAGTCTCCAGTCTCTAATCTCTTTAAGGCTTTCTATCGCTTGGTGGCGACGATTTGAGCGCTAAATAGACGGACATCGTCGGGAACAGTGGCCCAATCGATATCCTTGGTCAGGGATTCCTGACTGGCCGGATCGAGCGAGTCGAGATTTTCGAGGCCGTATGATCGGCGCGACTCGACTTCGATATCGGTGAAGCCGGCGGCTTGGAGTTTGCCTAGGTAGACCGATTGGTCAAGTGCGCCGGTAATACAACCGGCCCAGGCCTTGACGTTCTGGCGAAGCTGTTCCGGGAATTCACCCTCGGTGACCATGTCGGATACAGTAAAACGGCCGCCGGGTTTTAACACGCGAAAGGCCTCGCGAAACACGGCGTCTTTATCGGGCGAGAGGTTGATGACGCAGTTGGAGATAATGACATCGATACTGTCGCTGTCCACCGGCAGGTCTTCGATCTCGCCCTTGCGAAATTCAACATTAGTTAGGTCCAACTTGCTCTTATTAATATTGGCCACGGCCAGCATACTGTCGGTCATGTCCACGCCGATGACATAGCCGGTCGGGCCAACGGTTTTGGCCGCTAAAAAGCAGTCGATGCCGCCGCCGGAGCCGAGGTCGAGCAC
>JAGRCC010000580.1 GCA_020433785.1 Anaerolineae bacterium | reverse complement strand
AGCATAAACAGATACTTATCGTCGCGCCGATCGGCCGAGACAAAGAGAATCATTTCCAGGGTGGTCGTTATCAAGATCAGCCCCAGAAAGAGCGTGACGAGTTGAGCGTTAAGCATTTCAAATTGCAGGTTAGAATGCTTAGCCTTAGCCTCGATTTTGAATAATTGCACCAGACACACCACAAAAGCCAACACGGCCAGTGATGTAAAAATTAGCGCTGGAAGAGTAAGATAAAAGGGTGAAATGGCTTGCCATCCGGCCAGAGCATTAAACGAAAAGTCGCTGTAAACGTTGAAAACCTGAACCAACCCTGTGGCCGCGTCGGCGGCGTTCGAGTCCAAAGCCTCCAGCCCCTTGGGCTGGCCGGCTCGCTTAACGAGAAAGGCGATAACCAGAATGGCCCCAAAGGCGAGGATTTCGAACAGATAGCTGCGCCGCTGGATCAGGCTGACGGAAGGCGAAGTGTCGTTCACACCGGCCGTTGAGTTGATTCGCTTTTTAGCCCACACTGTCGCTATTGAGGCTAAAATGAGCGCCGGGGCCAAGGCCACAGCCACAAAGTGAGCCAAGGTCGCTCCCAGATAAGTCAGGAGGGCCGCCCAGCGCAGTCGAGCCTGCTGCCGGCTCAGCCCTTCGTAAGCCAAGTAGATCGTTAACAATACCAACAATTGTACCAAGGCGTACATCCTAACGCGCCCGCTCCAATGGATGGCCGCCGGAGCGATGGCTAAACCGGTCGCCGCCATCAGCCCTGCCGAGGATGAATACCAATGCCGCCCCACCCCAAATGTGAGCCACACCGTTACCAAACCGAGGCCCAAACTTAGGTAGCGAACGGCCAGTGGGGACGAATCGATCAGCGAGACCAGGCTACCCAGATAGGAGAACAGAAAGCCGTGCTCATAAAACAGTCCGGATGGCATCACCGGCAAACCCTTAACCTTGATCATCTCAATCGCCAGCAGCGTTACAAACTCATCGGGGTAAAGTTGGACGGTCTGGATAAACCGCCATCGCAGCCAAAAAGCCAGCCCCAGAATCATAGCGAGCGCAGTGAAAATAATAATTTGATGGATCGGTGATCGGGCCGGATTAATGGGCTTGGTCTCCCTTGAAAATACGTCTTGTAGGACAAACTTAAGTTTGTCCTACGAAAATTTTCATTGCCGGAGTCGTCTCACTTGAGACTGTCGCACTCCTCTGAAAATAACGGTTTGGAGCGTCAAAGTTTACTTTGACCTTGCCGTGAATGACAAAGCAAGCTTTGTCGCTCCAAGAAATTATTATTCTGACTCCATAAAAAATCGATTAATGAACGAGGTATTTTACCAAAGTTGATTGGACGCGCAATCTCCAACCGATAACCACGGACCAATTGTTCAAAAACAAAAAGCAAATTTGGCGTTATACCATACTTAGCAGTAAATTTTTATTAATAGAAGTCGTGTATCCTCAGCAAATTTCTTTTAAGCTTCACCTTACCTTTACCCTATTGAAACTATTAACGAAGAGAAGCACAATGTGATAAAGGATACAACCATGGGGAACGTTCCAGGAGCCGATAAATTGGGTCATTTGCTTAATCCTGGCCAACGCGTATTTGAATATGAGATCATCCGCCAACTGGGCGAGGGCGGCTTTGCCACGGTTTACGAAGCCTTAGATCGCATGCTCGACCGGAAGGTGGCCATCAAACTCCTGCGAGTTGATAAAGCCGGCGGCGACAAAGCCATCAAACGGTTTATTCAAGAAGCCCGCATTGCCGCATTGCTAGAGCATCCTAACATCGCCACCATCCATGGCTTGCGCATTGCCGATCAGCGGATCTATATGATTATGGAGTATTTATCAGGCGGCAGTTTGCGTGGTTTATTGAAGAAGAAGGGCAAACTATCGCTCGATCACGCCGTGCGTTTGACCACGGGCATTTGTGAAGGGTTAGCCAAGCTGCATGAACGAGGCATTATTCATCGGGATGTTAAGGCCGATAACATTCTGCTGACGGCCGACGGCCGTCCCAAAGTAACCGACTTTGGCATTGCCCACGTCCCCAAATCGGCCGGCGGCCTGGACCTGACGCGGGTGGGGTTCCAGCCCACCTCTTTGGTTTTCAGCTCACCGGAGCAGCTTCGCGGCGAGAAGTTAGACGCCCGCAGCGATGTTTATCAGGTGGGGGCGTTGTTATATTTTATGTTGACCGGCCACCACTATATTGATATCGACCTTCTGGAATCGCAAGCCAGTACCCAAATGGCCCAAAATCTGCGGCTGGAGTTGAAAGTTTTTATGCTGCTGGAAAAAGCCATCTGTAAGGATGTGCCTCCGGGCTTACAGGGCTTGTGGCGCGACGCCGGGGCGCTGGCCGGGGTGGTTGAGCAGGCCATGGCCAAAAAGAAGGACGAGCGCTTCGCCGATACCTTAGAAATGGCTACGGCACTAAATGCGCTCAATATCAGCAGTATCCCCAACTATGCTTCTACGGAAAAACTGGATTTATTGGACTCACGCGAATATAACAAGCGAGGATTGGCTCATGCCGGGATGCGCAACTATGAACAAGCCATTTACAACTACACCAAGGCCATTCAAATTGATCGCCACTATGCCGAGGCTTATAACAACCGCAGCGCCGCCCATCTGTTGATGGATAATTACGCTCAGGCCGTGCTCGATTGCAATTGGGCCATCGAGTTAGCGCCCCATTTTGCCGCTGCGTATGTCAATCGGGGTATCGCCAACACAGGTTTACGTCACTACGATGAAGCGCTTCAAGATTATGATCGCGTCATCGAGTTGAATCCCAAAAATATCTACGCTTACTATAACCGGGCTAATACCTATGTCTGGATGGGTAAACATGAAGAAGCGGTTGAGGATTACAGCCAGGCCATCGGCCTTAACCCTCAATTTTTGGCGGCTTACGTCAATCGTGGAGTGGTCCACGATCTTATGGGTGACTATCAGTATGCGATTACCGACTACAACCGGGCCATCGAACTGAACCCGGTTTATGTTCACGCCTTTTTCAATCGGGCCAGAGCTTACGCTAATTTCGGTAATTACGAGCAAGCGATCATGGATTACAGCCGGGTCATCGACATGAATCCTGAACATCCCTACGCATATGAAAATCGCGCCAACTGTTACCTGGCTGTCGGCGACAGACAAAAAGCGGCTGAAGACCAGGCCCGGATGACGAGCCAGATACCGGCCATTCATCCCAAACAATTGAACTTGGCGCGCAGTATGTTGATGCCGGCTACACCGCTCGACTTTATGACGCGGGATTAGGCAGCTGCCGTTACGTTACGAACGGCGGAGTGATCTTAAAACGCGGGTCGCCTTGCGCCGGATTGGCTTTAGTTCATCAACGTCAATGGCATAGGCCAGCCCCAGGTAAACCGCACCACCGACGACAATACCGACTGCGCCACCCAACCACGCCGGTGCATCCGGCAGCAGCGGCCCCACAATCAATAACACGACGGTCATGCCTACCGTGGCCAAGCTCATCTTCCTTAAGGACGGCCATAAACTCGTTTCAGATAAGCCGCCCATCAACGCCCGCAGCAGCACCAACAGAATCACCATCTCAAGAGTCACGGCCAGCGAGTTAGCCAGCGCCAGCCCGGCATGAGCCGGTAGCCCCCCAAAGGCAAACAGCCTCATCAACAACAGGCTCAAGCCGATATTGACGGCCATCGCCAGAATGCCGATGCCTACCGGCGTTTTAGTATTTTTGAGGGCGTAGAAGGCTCGCACCGCAATTTCAACCACAGCGTGGCCCACCAGCCCCAAGGCGAAAAAGACCAAGGCCCAGGCCGTTAAAGTGGTCGATTCGGCGGTGAATTCGCCGCGCTCTAACAGTAGGCGTACCAGCGGCCGAGCCAGGACGATCAGGCCCACAGCGGCCGGTAAGGTTAGAAAGAGAAGGTTTCTCAGAGTGGCGGCAAAAATTCGCCGCATCTCGGCCCGATCATCTTGTGCAGCTAACGCGGCCAGCGTGGGAAAGAGCGCCGTCGCTACCGATTGGGCGATGATCCCTTGCGGCAGGAGCATGATAATCCAACCATAGTAGAGCGCGGTGATACTGCCAACAGCCAACCCGGCCGCCAAAACGCGAGTAACAATAAAGTTAATCTGCACCGCGGCCAAACCCAACACGCGAGGCGCCATCAAGCGCCCGACTTCGTGCAGGCTGGCGCTGCCGGTAACTAAGATTGGGTAGTAGGTCATCCGCTGCTTACCCCAAATCAAACCGGGGAGTTGAATAAGCAGGTGACCGGCTGCCCCCAAAACCACCCCGGCCGCCAGACCTCGAACGCCCCAGGTCGGTCCTAACAGCCACGCGCCCAAGATAATCGACAAATTATAGACGATGGGGGCAACCGCCGGCAGGAAAAAATGGTGTTGGGCATTGAGAATACCCATGATCGTGCCGCTCACGCCAAAAATTACCGTTGAAATGAGCATCCAACGCATCAGTTCGGTGGTCAGGATCTGCTGCTCGATCGACAAATCGCCAAACAGCCAGCCGACCAGCCACGGCGCGAAAATCGCGGCCAGGCCGGTCAAAATCGACAGCAGCAGTACGATCCAATTGATCACGGCCGAGGCCAACTGCCACGCCCCCGACATATCATTGCGCGTGAGATAACCGGCAAACACCGGGATAAAGGCCGATCCCAACGCGCCGCCGGCCACCACGTAAAACAGAAAATCAGGCAGGCTAAAGGCGGCCAAGTAGGCATCCATATCAGCGCTGGTGCCAAATTGGTGGGCGACCACCATTTCACGCAGCAGCCCCAACGCCCGACTGATGACAAACAGCGCCATCACCAACGACGCCGCGCGGGCAATCCGGCTCATATGGGTGTTTGTTGGTTGGGAGATTTGTGCTTGGCTCAAGGATCAACTTTCAAGTAGGACTAAACAATGGCTGATATTGTAGCATAACTTTGAGAAAACAGCTTACTGCCATTACCTTATGCAAATTGATTGCCATGCCGACGGGTTTCGGCTATACTTGGCTCAACTTTGTCAATTTGATTTAAGGTGATAGTCGCTTTACGCCCTTAGCAAAAGGTGACCGCACCTATTTCCGATGATGGCCAACCCAGACCACGTTAAATTTGCCAAACGGTACGCTGCCGGTGAACGATCCATGCGCCTGGAAATGCTCGATTTATCCGGCGCAGATCTCCGAGGCTTGGATTTTTCCGAGGCTTGGCTGCGCGATACCGATTTCAGCGATGCCGATCTGCGCGGCTGCCGCTTTGTCGGTGCGCCTATGCCCGGCGCTAACTTCAGTCGGGCTGATCTAACCGGCGCCGATTTACATGGCGCGATCGCAGCCGGGGCCACTTTTTCTCAGGCCATTCTAGTCGAGGCCAACTTGCGAGCGACCGATCTCTACGGCTCGGACTTGACTGAGGCCAGACTGACTCAAGCGGATCTCAGCCAGGCCGATTTATCCCTGGCCCAAGCTGTCCAGGCCGATTTTAGCGGGGCTACCTTAGCCCGATCCATTCTCTTCAAAACCAACTTTACCAGAGCCATCCTACACGACACTGATCTGGCCCAAGCCGAGAATGTCAGCAGCGCCATCTTTGACCAAGCCTTACTGCCCTCCGGCTACCAACCGGTCAACAACCCCCGTCGATCTCGCTACGCCAAAGGTTTTTTCGAGAAAAAGACGGGGTGGTTATCGAAATTTATCAAAAAGTAGTGGATGTAGATGGTTTGTTGGCTGGCTGGTTGGTTGGTTGGTTAGTTTTCAGTCGCTTAACCAACTATCCAACTAACTACCCATCCATACAAAGGAACAACTTATGCTAAACCCATCCGACTTTGCCAGTGTTCAGTACGGGCGCAAAATGAGCGCCTTGGCCCAACACTTTGCCGGCGTATCGCCTAATGATTTGCGAAAATTTAGTAATTTTCTATTAAAGCTGGCCGATTTACGAGAAAGCGAGGTTGAGTTGTCGGCGCAGCAGCTTAATGTCATTATGCAAAATCTGCGCACCAAAGATCTGACCAAGCTCGAAGCTCATAAAGGCGGCGTTATGGTCGAACTAACCGGCGGCGGTTTCGAGTATGAACGCTTTTTGCTACGCGACGATGGCCGCATGCCCAACAGCCGCTATGATGCAAAAAAAGCCTAAGTTTCCCTAATTCAAAACCACCAACCCTGGCTCCCCTACCCGGCTTCGCTGCAACCGCTTAACCAGACGGCGGCTCATCAACTTCGATGCGCCATCGACCGAGATTCGCCGCCAGGCCGCCTTGGCCGCGTCAAACGCCGGTTGCAGCGACTCCGCACCCACCAGCGGTCGGCCAGCCAGCAATACCAACCCAACCTGCGCCCGAGTTAACCTCCCCAACGAAGCGAACAGACCGCCGTCCGCGGACGGCAGCAAAACCAGATCGGCCGCCCCACCCACCTCAAGACGGCCCGCGCCCGGCCAGCCCAGACGCAACAACCGAGCCGCATCGACCGTCACTGTCCGAAAAAGGGCTTGAGGAGAAATTTGGTTAGTATTACTGGCTACGCGTAGTTCGGCCAGGAGATCGAATTCACCGCTCAGTCGGGAATCGCAGCCCAGCGCTAACCGCTCGGCTGCGGCCAGTTCCGCCACATACGCCGTTCGATCAAACATAAACTGATTCGAGCCGGGACACCAGATCAACCCTCCGCCACGTTCAACCAAGCTGCGCCGCTGCTGTGCCGTT
>JAGRCC010000579.1 GCA_020433785.1 Anaerolineae bacterium | reverse complement strand
AAAAAACGAACGCAACGAAAACGCAGACCACCCCATAATCCTCTTATCCCTGATCCAAAACGGTATGCCACCGCGCTGATCAAAGCCCTGGAGGGTATTGTTTCTGCGACGGGGCATCGTCCCTCGATTGTCTATGACGATTTTCTCCACCTGACCGAAGCGACCTTGAAGGTCTTGCCGGAACAGCTTGTGGCTGCCGGTACCACCGGGAAATTTAAACCCGACACCCCGGAAGTCGCCAACATTTTTCAACAAATCGAGACGCGCTACCGGCGCAACTGCTATGGCTCATTTGAGGAGCGGGTTTGGCGGGATGGTTTTTGCCAGGCATTTGCTTTGTTGCTGGAAAGCGTAGCGCCCGGTTTGTGGGCTTACCAGGACTCAGCGCACGGCAGTATCATGGGGCCGGATATTCTGGGCGACGTGTACCAGACCTGGGCTCAAGCGGACCCTTCCTGGCAAGCCCAATATTTCACACCTTACAATTTAGCATTATGCATGGGGAAAATCACCTTGATGGATATTGAGCAGGTCATTCACCAACGACTCAAGGCAGCCTTATGTCACCCGGATAACATCCTGGGAGCAGCCACCTTATTGGCCGGATTGGCCATCCCGGAAGAGAGTGAGGCCGGTATTTTTCAGGAATACTTCATCAACAAAATGATTCCATCTGCTTATCCTTATTACGACCCGGTTTTATTCAATGAACCTTGTATCGGCTCTGGCGTGATGGTCCTCGCTGCAGCAGCCTGTTGTCCACCCTGGGCGGTAAAATACGCCTTAATCAGATTTAGCGGAATGGACGTCGACGCGACCTGTGTTAAGATGAGCTCCATATCGACAATGATTTATGGTCTAAACGGCTATGCGTTGAAATTGGAAGCAGCGGCGGCAGAAGCCCTGGCTGCCCGGCAACAGCAAACGAATGAGAAAGCTCACTCTGATCTGCAATCTCCGGCTCAAATCCTGCGGAATGTCTATCGAAATGGCGCTACTCCGCCCTCGGCTGAGGAGGGGGCCAGCTTCGAACAAATTTTCAGGATTGCGGCCGGAGCAACTGTACCTGCCGGATAGTCAGGCTGAATTCAGCTTCCTTCAAAACCTCACCAACGCGGTGAGGTTTTTTTATTTTAAAGGACAATTCAAACCCCGGAAAACTTCGCCTATAAAAGTCGTTCATCTCTGTGTCAACCGGCTGTGGCCGCAGTTTTTCGGACTTTGCCGGGGGTGTCTGGTTTACAAAACAACGCCATAATCTTGTCTGTGTTGTTACCATATGATACAATACGCGGGGAATTGTATCGAGCTCTTGGAGGTGATATGACCGACTCAATGACACCCAAACAGTATGCTTCCCAGCGGCAAGCAAGCCTCATTAAAACAATCACCGACCTGCGTGAACGTCATGGACTGTCCCAACAAGATCTGGCCGACCTGCTGAGCTGCTCACGCTCGCGTATCGCCCGCCTCGAGCGTGACGGCCACGGCGAATATGGGTTGGGGGAACTGGAAATTCTGGCCTTGCGCTTTGGACAAGAGCCGGCCCTATTTCTGAGCCTGTCATCCCCGGAAAGGAGCCGGCTGGATCAGGCCTACGCCGCTATCGTTACTGCCCCGGCTTTGGGACAACGCCTGACCTGTGCTTTACCGCCGGACGTGTCGCTGAAAGTGGATACGGGGCTGGAATTGGCCTGGTCCCCTGATGGCGCCTTCCTGGCCGGCGCGGTTCCCGATGCCGGCGGTGAAAAATATCGATTGTGTATCTGGGAGGCGACCAGCGGCCAGTTGATCCGTACCATCCAAACGGATGGTTACATCTCAGCGCTAGTCTTCAACCCGGATGGCCGCCTGATTGCCACCGCCACTGATATGGACACCATCGACGTTTGGGATTGGGAGAAGCAGCAAGCTGTGGCCTGTCTCGATCCGGTGGATGGCAGCAGCTATTCCCAGGAATTGTGGGATTTTGTCGGCGAGACCGATTACGGGGTCATCAGCCTGCTGCAATTCAGCCCGGATGGGACTATTCTGGCCGCCGTGAACGAAGGGCATGGTACCCTCCGTTTGTGGCATACCGCCACCTGGCAGGAAAGCCACACCCTATCCTTACCGCAACTGTTTGCCGATTTGGAAATCCGGCGGACTCAGCTTGAGTTGGGCTCCAGCTGGCAAATCAGCTGGGCTGAAGAAGAGGAACCGCCGCCCCAGTACGGTGAATTTTCGGTCAAGCAGCTGGCCGTTACCCCGGATGGACAGATGCTGGCTGTGCTGCCTTTCCTGTCGCGCCAGTTGGAATTCTTCAGCCTGACCGGCCGGCATATCCGGGGCGAAATCTTTTCCCGGCAGGTCCGATCTATTGACCTGGTGGGACTGAACCAGAGCGGCGAGATGTTGCTGGTGGCCTGCGGCGGCGAGGAGCAGTTGTTCGAGGTTTGGTATCAGCGGGAGGTTTACGAACGGGAATTCATTCATACGACCATAGATGATCCACCGCTCGAAGCCACCATCCAGGAGCTCAAAATTCTGGACGCAAACTGTGTCCTGGGGCTGGTGCAGAACAAGGAGCGAGCCTGGAAACTGGTCAACCTGGTTTCCCAGCAACCGCTGCCCCTGCCGGATGTCAATCCCTGGTCGCTGAATGTGTTGATAGCCCCTGACGGTCAGGCCATCGCTTACCCGGACACGACCGGTCAGATCCAAATCCAGCGCTTACGGCCAGAGTACTTAGCCCAGAGCGATGCCCCGCTCAAGATCCACACGGCCCGGCGACAACAAACCACTCCGGCCCATCTTTCCTCGCTGTTCGAACGGGTTGAAACCGAAGAAGACTGGCAAGAGCATCTTCGGCTGGCCCTGGAGCAGAGCCACGTGCGATATGAAGCGGAGACGCCAGAGCCAATGACGGTCCCGCCAGAACCGGTCGCTGACTGGCTTGAGCGGATCAGATCGGCCGGCGCTGAGGGGGAGGCCTATGGCTTAGCTATTTTGTCACCCGCAGACCAAACCACCGTTCAAGCGTTGGTCGGTACCCTCAGTAACAGCTACGACCAAGTCTGGTCGGTAGACTTACCCCAACCTGGACCGCGCATCAAAGAGCGGGCCTTGCTGGCCTATCTGACCCAACGTTCCCTGCGACGCGACGAGTCTATCGCCGGCGTCATCGCCGAACTTGAACGCAATCCGGGCGACGTCATCATCATTGACCACGCCGAAAAATTGCATCACCAGACCCTGCTGGGTCTGTGCAGCAGCCTGCAAGCCATCGCCGGCGTCTTCCTGCTGGTGGTCCGAAACCAGGAGTCCTTTCTGGCCGAGGCCGAGAAAATCCGGGCCGGGCTGGACTGGTTTCTCAGTCGCGCCATCTGGTACAACGAACTGGCCCAATTAAACCAGCAGGCGGAAGAGATGGTAACAGATGTTGAGGCTGAGGGTCCCGAGTTGATCACGCCAAAAGAGTCTCGCCTCGAATTTGGGTTGTATCGCTTGAAAACAGCAACGCCCCGAGCCCAGGGCGGCTATGGCCTGGCGATGTTGCTGCCCGAAGACACAATCACCGTTCAACGCTTTGTGGACAAGGTACACCGGGAAACAGCAGACCAAATTGTTCTGGCCCAACTCCCCCGGCAGGGAGCCAAAATCAAGCTGCGCCAGCTGGTTGAAAATATCGTCGGGCGGCCCTTGAAGCGCGGCGAATCAACCGATGGGGTCATCCAGCGTCAAATTCGCGGGCAGTATAATATCATCATCATAGACAACGCCGAGCAGCTGCATTACTCTACATTGTTATGGATTTGCAGCAACCTGCGGAGTATTGTCGAGGCTTTTCTGTTAGTGGTGCGTGATGAAGCAGCATTTATGAAGATGGTCGACAATACCATTGATCCGGGCTGGACCCTGGGCCGATCAATTTCGATAGACCTGGTCAGGTTGGCTGCTGAGGAGTAACGTGGTCTGAGGCTCAATCTTATTTTCAAACCACCTTACCACTGCCACTGAGACCGTATCAAGCGCCGCATCTGGCGAACCACAGCATCGAGAGGTAACAAATCTTCTACCTGTTCGCCCAGGCGGCGGTTCCAGGCCGCTGCGAAACGCTCAATCCGTTCGGCGGACAAAAATTCGGTCCAGCTTTCAGGGGCTAAATCCTTGAAGCGACACTTGTCCTCAAAAATAGATTTGGTGCGAAACACATCAATCTCAGCCTCATAATCGGTCAGCAGTCGCCAAACGTCATACAGATCACGTGGCTCCGTACGCTGGAGCAGGGTTCGCATTTTCTCGGCCAAAATTTCTTCCAGAGGATAAGCCAAAACCTCGACGGCCGGCTCAATCTCATCTGAATAAATCCTTGGCAATGAACGGCGCACCGGTGCTTCGACCACAACCTCATCGTTCGTGAAATCTAGTTTTAGCTCCCGCGGGCGTCGGGTTCGACGGAGTGGGCCGATATAGGCCAAATAAATGGTCAGGCTGCTCAGTTGGCCAGTCTCAGGTCGTGGCTCTTGAGATGAAACCGCTACCTCGAGCCCGGCGGAACTTGCACAGGCAGTATTGACCTCTTCCAGGGCAGCAACAATCGGTTCCACTGCCCACGGTGGCTGCAAGGTGAAGTCCAAGTCTTCGGAGTAACGCCACTCTGAAAAATACAGCTTTTTGATGGCTGTGCCGCCTTTCAGGATAGCTTGCGCTCCTAGCATTGGGTGGCGAGCGATTTCACTCAAGACCCAGGTCAACACATAGTCACGCTCAATGGCCTGTTCGGGCATCCGGATCTCAAAGGCCAGCCGTTGCACCTCGCGTAGACTGATCATGTTTCTCGCCACCTGAGTAATTCGTCTTCGGGGAGATTGACCAACACCCGCCAGCGAGCATTATGATGGCCGCGTTTGGGCGATAGCGTATCAAGCTGAGCATAACCGGCACTGAGATGCGCTTGCAGCGGTTCGCGCAGCGCGGGCGGCCCCACATCGAGACACTCTAATAGAAAACCCAGACGCTTGACGATGGCCCGGTTTTGCATCCGGAGACTGTAATCAACGAGACGCTCAAAATCGAGTTCGGTCTGTCCTCGCCAGAGCGCTTTGCTTACTTCGATGATACTGCCAGCGTGTTCAGGATGATCAAGGCCATCCACAATGGTCTTCTCCCGGTCAGCCATCATCACCGCATGTTCGCCGATCCAAACCCGGCTCTGCCCAAAAAACTTGTGGGCCGGCAAGGTAACAAAATGGTAGGTTAAGCCGTGGAAGGTCAGGGCCGATTTACGTTTGGGCGTGGCAATATATACGCTGCGGCTGGGCTGCTCGGTATAACCGTAGAAGCTGAGGGCGGTCCGGTACGTGATGTAGTAGGGTTCGATTAAATGAGCGGCAATCACCAACTCATTTTCAGTATAATGCCCATCTAACCCGGCTGATAGGGGGACAATGAGATACTTCCCCTTTTCCAGACGTTGCAGCCAGCGTTTCTGAGTGAGACGATGGAGTCGTTTGCGGACTGCTGCCGACGGCTGGTTGAGGATCTCAGTCGCCATTTGAGCGGTGAAGATATTTTGCCCTTGCTCACTCAAGGTAGCCAACAGCTTAGCATCTGAGGCACTCAGAGTCTTAGACTTGTTTATATCTTCTGTCATAATAGTTCCCTTTTATGGGAACAATCTTACACAATATTATAATTTTGTCAAAGAAAAACCTTGGACTGATGAAGACAGCTGTCACGGAGCTATCCCGAGCCTGGCCAGGCCAGTTTTTATACATCACAACGAGCCATTGCTGGTGGCGGAGGGTACAACTCAGCACCAGGATGGCGTCACTAATCTTTTGGTCAAGCGTGTAACGCCGCTATCCCGCTCAAAGAATTGATTTCAATCCCGCCAGGCAATCTTCTCCACGGCGGCGGTCAGATCTTCCCGTGACGGAGTGGTGTAGATGGCGGTGGTGGCCAGGTCCTGGTGACCCATTAACATCGCCACGCGATCAAGCGAAACGCCGGCGTCTACCAAGGATTTTCCGAAGGTGTGGCGTAATTTATGCGGCGTCACCTCTTCCGGATCCAGGCCAGAGGCGCTGTGAGCCAGCTTATCTAGCATCCGCTGAATATCCCTGGGTTGAACCGGGTCGTCGCTTCGACTGGTAAACAGAACAGGGCTGCCGTTTTCAGGACGAACGTCTAACCAGGTCTGAAGTGCTCCGCGAGCATCTTTGTTGAGTGGGACTTCACGATAACGCCCCCCTTTGCCAGACCGGACGATCACAAATCCGCTGCGAGGTTTGAGGGTGACATCGATAAATTCCAGATCGCAAACCTCAGAGACTCGCAGGCCGTGTAGTAGAACCGCTACAATAGCCGCATTGCGTTTGGCCAAAATGGTAGATGGCCGTAACCCCTTTGTTTCAGCCAGTTGAATGGCCTCGGTGGCAGCTCGGGTCAGGGCGAAGGCTTGCCCTCGGCTCAACCAGCGCTGCTTCGTTTCTGTTTGCCCGACTGACTTAATTCCATCGGTTGGGTTGTTGACGACCAGGCCGGCATCGCGGGCCCAACCGAAATAGGTCTTGAGGGCAGCCAATTTTCGATTGACGCTGGCCGGCTTGAGACGCTTGATAGTTCTCAGGTATTGGCGGTATTCACGAATATCAAGTGGCGTGACCCGAACCGGGTCCGGAGTTCGGCCGGTGGTTTGTTCGAACCAGTTCGCAAAGTGAGCCAGGTCTCGCCGGTAGCCGTCAATGGTACGTTCAGCCCGGTCTTGTTCGAGTAAATAGTCGAGAAATGTGGTAATATTCATGATGCCCCTCGTTATACGACACAAAATCTTGCCGTTAATTTTGTCTAAATGCCCTGTTTAACGACTTTATTTGCCATTTTGCGTCGCACAAAAGCAGTTAGAAGTCATTGATTGATTTCATCTTAGAACATGCATTCTGTTGTGTCAAGGGGTTTTTTAGTCTGTTATTACTGTAGGACCTTTGTAGGGATTCGAAGTTGTTGGCAAGAGCATCAAAGTTAGCGGCAATGGCTAATAACTAAGTTACGTCGGAACCGAAACGTGGACTTTTAGAGGAGAATCCGTTAACTTGGTCGAGCAAGATGTGAAAAACATAAGCAATTACCAACAACTTTGGGAGGCGAAAAAACAGAGCGGATATAGATCGTTGGCAACAACTTTGATACTATACTGAAAACGGAATGAGAACATAACCTTCGCCGAAATATTGGGGTAGCATCCTGAGTAGGTAACCATCACCCTTCATACTTCAGGGTCATTCAATCGGCAAGAAACACCGGTAGCATCCTGAGTAAACCGAAGAATGAGGCTGTATCGAAGGGTGCGGGCAGTACCAAAGTACTGAGTTTCTTAGCAGCCGTAGCGCAGTGGAGGCGTATCGAAGGATGCGGCTTTGGTCTTGATTCGAGACTAACCCACATCCTTCAATACGGGTTTTGCTCCGCTTCAACCTACTCAGCTTACTATTCTCAATCCCAAAAGTTTTGTTTTCATTGTAATCGCAGTATAGTAGGGAATCGTCAACAAATGTGGTATTCATTACCACTAACTTTGATGTTAACTGCCGTGATAGCGCCAGGTTTTTGGTTCACACCCATTTTAGGATAATCTCAAGCACTTCATCCAACTCTGGCACTCTCTCTACAATTCAGAGCAATACATTCCCCTCTATGCCGTTTGTGTTTTGGCTTCTTGATCAAACACGGTCTCTAACAACCACAGGTTCGCTAAGTGAGGTGAGTTCATTCCGCTCAATGCGAGTCAATCCGGTCCGCATAATACGCCACAATTCGAGCAGGATGGGCAAGGCAGACACGACCCAAAAAGCATAACCGATTCCATGCAAGGTCGCCTGATAAGCCTGGCTAAAAATGCTGATCCAGATGAAGATGCCTCCCAGATGAACCGTAATTAAACTGAACCAATTACCGCCGAGTTTGGGCATCTGACCCGGTAAGAGTACCTTGGCAAACACGTAGGGTAGCAGGGCATAGCCGAATTGTAGCACCCAGCCATAGATTAAGGCCTGTGGTGCATTCTGGTCAACAGCTATTTGGAGGTGGCCCGGCAGTATCTCAAAGATAATCCAGGGGGTAACCAATATCGGCACCAACACCCAGACGTAAGCCGT